>JAYTSC010000188.1:0-15031 GCA_043745885.1 Bacteroidota bacterium
TAAAAGTAAAAATAAGTTCAAAAATGGACCTTTTTGTATTTTTTATTCCTCTGAACCCTTTATAAACATTGAAAAATATTCATGCAACAACGCCATTCCAAGTTACTGCTGCTCCGCCTTTCAAAGCGTTTTTGAGTTAAAAAAAGCAGTAGAATATGCATATTACAAGTGAATTAATTTCCCCTCCGCACTACTCTGAAAACAGGCTTCAATAATTTGCATAACTAATATTCCATCTGATGCACTCACCTGAATGGGTTGATTGTTTCGGATAGCTTGATAAATACCCTCATAATAATCGTAATAGTTTCCCTGAAGGGTAGGAAACTTTTCACGAATAATTTTTCCATCTTTTTCGGTATGTAAAAGCCCTTGTTCTAATTCAGGTTCTGTACCCCAATCAGTTAGCTTTGGCTTTTGATTAGCCATCAATAATGTCTCCTGAACATCACTCCGGCTTTTTAAGAAAGATCCTTTTCTGCCATGAATTACATAGGAAGCAAATGGCTCTTTCACTTGATACCCTGCTTTTAATCGTATTCTGAGCATGGGATAATACAACAAAATTTCAAAATAATCGTCTACCTGTGAACCTGGTCTGGTTATTCTGAGGTCTGCAAATACCGATAAAGGCTTACCAAATAAATGTACTGCCTGATCAATTAAATGTGGACTCAAATCATTTAATATCCCTGCACCGGGAGCAGGGGTTTCCTTATGTGCTTTCGGACTAAGTTCGTCCTTAAACCTATCGAAGTGAATTTCTACTTCCATAATTTCTCCTAACCAACCTTCCTGGACAATTTTTTTAACCGTTTTAAAGTCACTATCCCAACGGCGGTTTTGAAAAACCGATAGTTTTACATTATTTTTTTCAGCTAAATCCTTTAAAATGATGGCTTCTGATACAGTAGTCGTAAATGCTTTTTCTACCACAGCATGTTTTCTTGCATTTAAGACTTTTCGTGTGAAATCAAAATGTGTAGACGTAGGTGTATTTACCACAACTAATTCAATAGATGCATCATGTAAAATTTCTTCGATAGAACGATAGATATGTATCCCGGGATAGAAATTGAGTGATTCAGATTTAGTTCTTTCTAATATTCCAACCAATTCAAATCCAGGATGGAGCTGAATAAATGGAGCATGAAATACTCTTCCAGACATGCCGAAAGAAAGGATGGCCGTTTTAATAGGTATCATAATATAAATTCAGATTTTCTTTGCATGTGAAATTAAGCTAATGAACTAATAATATGTGTTGAAAAGATGGGTCTTTGTTTTACTTCCGTAAACTTTTTATAGTTATATCATAAACACTTTTAACCCTATTTGAGACTTGTAAAAAGTTAGAACCGATAGTCACATTTGAGTGTCTTCAATGGAATAATCATACAAGTAATTGATTATCAATTATATGTAATTGTAAATTAGTTATTCACAATACATTAATAATAGAAAAAGGTATTGCAAGTACCAATACAAGTTTCTATTTTGTTGAGTTAAATTTTTTATAACCCTAAAACCTTTGCTATGAACACACAAAAATTTTTGGTTTCTGGTATTGTAGGTGGTATTGTTTCTTTTTTAGGAGGCTACCTCATTTATGGATTATTAATGGCTGATTTTTTTACTAAGAATGCAGGAACCGTTTCAGCCGGTGTAATGCGCAATATGGATGATTATGTTTGGTTAGCATTATGCCTGGGATCACTTTTACAAGGTCTCTTCATTTCTTACATTTTTAACATGTGGGCTAACATTGCTACTTTAGGAGCCGGTGCAATGGCAGGACTTATCATTGGTTTTTTCATGTCATCGTCCTTTGACTCAATGATGTATGCAACCAGCAATATTATGAGTATAAAAGGAGCTTTAGGTGATGTTGTTGGTACAACCATATTGGCCGGACTTATTGGAGCTGCAGTTGGTATGATGAATGGGATAGGCAAGAAACCTGCTGCCTAATTTACTTTATAATATTATATTAAAAAAGAGCGAAATTTCATTCGCTCTTTTTAAGGCTATCTGTTTTCTTCACTAATCCAGTGAAACTGCTTTTCTGCCAGTTTAAAATGCCGATTACTTTTCTTCAATATTATATTGTAGCTGTCTTTATTCTTGTTTCCCCAAAGATGTATGCTAGTAGAATCGGGTATTGCATAATTAAATTCAAAGATATTCAGGCTATCACCGGCGAATTTTTTCAAACTAATGGTCTTATGCAGGGTATCAGTTTTGAAACTAAAATAACCACGACGGTATCTTTTTCTGAAAAGTGTATCTACGGCACCCACACTACCTGACCCATCTTTTTCCAGTATCATGTCTTTCCATCGTAATGTATCTGATGACAGATACGGAAGGGTATCCTTGTTAATAGAAAACAATATCACATCATAAATACCTGAATGTATGGGCATACTAATGCCCTTATCAAATTGTGAAAGATAACGATCTCTTGTATTGATAAAAGGAAGAATGACATAAACAATGACAAAAACAAGCTTTAAAACGACACGTAAAATTCGAATCCATTTTTTCTGAAATTGAATATTATGAATCGTATTTTCAGCTACTGTTTTATTCAAAATAAAAAAATCCAATAATCGCTTACTGTCGTTTAATAATAAATAAACACAATACATAACCAGGTGAATGGAAAAAATTTTCACCGGAATATCATAGCAAAGATTTAAAACCATCACATTTAAAAAAATAGAAGTGGCTACACACAAACCTAAAGTGATGGTTTTTCTATTCAATAGTAATAATCCTGCCAATACTTCCATAGCGCCTGAAAACATTTGATAAGGAGTGGAATAGCCTATAAACATCCACGAAAATCGCATAGGTAAAAAATCTCCCAAAGGGGTTGACAACTGGCTCTGGTTTGGAAATATCATTTGCAATCCATACAGTTTAATAATACCGTAGCTAAAGCAATTAATAATCAGAAAATAGCGCAGAAAAATTCGTAGCCATGTATTGGCAAAAGAATAATTAGTCCTTTTACTATCAAGAATACTCCATAGTATGGTTCCTGTCAGTGCAACCATAAGATAAGTAAATACTTCCTCCCAGTTGAAAGAAGTATCTCCACTACCATTATTTACAATTTTTTTTACCTCAAAATGAAAAAAGAAATGATTCGATTTTTCAATACCCCAGTATACCAACTTTTGATAATACCCTGAGATATAATCAATACCCGGAACAATATTATCAAGCCATGTCCATGGGGTTATATGTAATAAAAAATAAATAAAAAAGAAACGGAAAACAAGTTTTTGTACAAAAGACCAGTCTCTAGAGGCTTCATTTTTCATTTTTCTAAAGAAATTACGTTTATTGTTAAATATAAGTATTTAATAATTTGTTTAAACATTTGCTAAAAAAAATCCAGATAAAGGGTAAAAAAACAAAAATTACTACTTTTACAAGCATTAAAACTTATCTTTTTAGATTTAGTTCTACCTTGCACCTTATGCAAGCGAAAAGTGATTTTATTCATACCACCACGTCTGAACCCCATAGAATTAGAACCAAAGAAATTCTGAAAGAGTTTCCCGATATGCGCAAATTAATTGGAAAGAACCCTCTTTCATTTTTGGCTATTATTGGATTAGTTGGCATACAAATGGTCTTATGTATTTTATTGGCTGAACAGCCTTGGTGGGCAGTTATTATAACCGCTTATTTATTAGGCGCTTTCGCCGATCATGGATTATTTGTTTTAATACATGAATGTGCTCATCGATTAATTTTTAAGAAACCTGAGGCCAATCGTTTATCAGGCATCCTTGCAAATATTCCATTAATTTTTCCAAGTTCTGTTTCTTTTGAAATGTACCATATCAAACACCATTCATTTCAAGGTATTCATGAATTAGATGGCGATTTGCCTAATTATTGGGAAGCAAAACTTATCAATAACTATTTTATCGGGAAAGTAATTTGGCTGTTTTTTTATCCCCTTTTTCAACTTTTTAGAATTCAGCGATTGAAAGAGATTCAACCTTTTAATAAATGGGTAGCCTTGAATTGGTTTGTACAGATTTTATTTTTTACACTGATTGCTTATTTTTTTGGAACAAAAGCAGTTGTTTTCTTAGTGTTAAGTTTTTTCTTTTCTGTGGGATTGCATCCATTGGGTGCCAGATGGATTCAGGAACATTATTTAACCCATGGTGAGCAGGAAACGTATAGTTATTATGGGGTATTAAATAAAGTAGCTTTTAATGTTGGATACCATAATGAACACCATGATTTCCCCTCGGTTCCCTGGAATAAATTACCTGAGATAAGAAAAAAAGCTCCCGCACATTATAATTCACTTTCTTATCATAACTCCTGGACTAAACTTTTTATTCGTTTTCTTTTCGACCAAGAAATTTCCTTGTTTTCGAGATTGGTGAGAGACAATAGAGGTAAAGTATCATTGACAGATGAATCAAAGCCCGACGTGGATTTGCTATCACAGCAACAGGATCTGAAAAATACGGCTAAACAATAGATATATTTCTTTGCTTTTTCAGAATTTGAACCAGTTTACCTCCCAATTGTTTAGTATCGTTTGGTGTCAATACTAGATTTCTTTTGTGATCTTTTATGAATAAAAAAATCATTTTTTAGCGTTTATTTCTTGCTAAAATGATCTTATTGAAAGTGAAATAATTATTTCTACTTTTTCTCTCGATAATTATCGGAATTACTCAATACTATACTTACATCTATCCTGAACACCTCCAAATTGCCTTATTAGCCATTTAAAAGTTAAGCCTAACCTACAACAAATGCTTGACCTAATCTGGAACCAGATTAGAATAGACAATGAATCACAACTAAATAGATCAGTTATCAATCTCTTGCAGCGTATAAAACTAAAGCAATTAGATTAGGCTTTCAATAAGATTATTCTAAAACATACATGGATGATTATTAGATTTTTATGATTGAGAAACAGCACATTAACAATGTATTTGCATTTTTATTTGTCTACTAATTTATATAATCGTAATATTGCATCCGAAACTGAGCGACGATATATAAAGTCTCATGGGTGAAGTAATAATTACGAACTCCGCTAACGGTTGAATTGATTTTCTCTTCCTGTTTCCGCTCAGCAAACGATTAAAAATAAAAATAAAAATATTATGAAAAATAATGTCATGCCATCTATCGTCCAAATAGAAGCAAAAGAATTAACACAATTGGTATCAGAAGTAAGAGAAACAGTAGCCACAAGAATTGTAAAAGTTTCTCACAAAAAAACAAAGGTTATCAGCTTTGGAATTGTTGATTTGTGGAATGTCCGTCGTACCGTAAAAACAGCACAAATGTTACGCCGCTGGTAATTTTTCAACAGTGTTGATGAATCATCAACACTGTTGAAATGAATGATAACGCTTAAAATTTTAGTAAGTAATTTTTTTTTGTAGAATAATCATTCCCCTATATTCCTCTTTCATTTGCAGAAAGGGTAGAGAGAGTTTGCCACAAATACTAAAGCCACAACTTTGGTAGAAAGCAATCACGCTATGACTTGTATCCATAGCTTTAAGGAAGATGATTTGTTTGAAGTGTTCCCGAGCAATCTCTTCACTCAAAATCATCAGTTTTTTTCCAAAGCCTTTTCCTGAGATGGATTTATGAAGATAAATGCGTTCAATTTCCATACAATCCTCCATTTCGTATCCTTCCAATTTTGCGTCGATTTTAATTTTAAGATACCCCATGGGTTTCTCTTCATCATACAGGATAAAATGTAAATTGTTTTTATCGGCAAGCTCTTCTCGTATCTTACTAGCCTCATAAGCATATTCATTCATATACCAATTTGCGCCACCTGGATTCCAGAGATGAAGGTAGTATTCCTGATAGATGTCTCTTGCCAGACGCAATAATTCTTCAAGCTGCGAAAAGGTAACAGCGGTTATTTTCAACTTTTGTATTTTAATATCCAAAAAAATATTCAAATATAAGAGTAATGCCCTTTTATAAACTGATATTACACTTCATGAAGTTGATTTACGTAGGGTTTAGTTAAATCCAACAGAAAGAGGTTTTATGCCCGTCAGAAAACCCGCTAAAGTATCAAATAGTGCCCTTAATGTGTTAAATCAATGAAAAGTGGATGGTATGTTAGAGAAATAATGTTGCCCAATCAATTTTAGCTGAGTTGTAAAGTATTTTTTAATCTTTCAACACAGCTTTTATTTTTTCTTTGGCCTCATGAGATAAAGCAACATGAAAATATTCGTGTATGTTTTTGGCATTCTTTCCTATCAATCCGCTTTGCTGCTCAAACCTTCGACAAATACTACAAATTAAAAGGTGCCCATGAAGTTTGATTTTTTCTAACCAACTGAGTTTATTCTCTTCTTTTTTTGAAACGAGAAAACTGGCTTTTTTACAGCTAATATTAAAAAAGTTCATGGTACTATTTTAAATTGATCCAATTTTTTTCCAGACAGGCACGTAATTGTAACTTAGCACGATGAATCAGCACCCAATAGTTAGACGAACTGATACCTAATACCTTACAAATTTCAACAGATTCCAGCTCTTCCAGGTATTTCATTGAAAAAACAGACTGTTGAAGATCCTGTAGCTTCTTTTTACATTCATTTAATACCGAATAAAATTCATTTGTTTCTAACTTATCTTGGTAATCAATACCCCACTCACAGGGATTTTCCAGTTTTGTCCAATGTTCAGACTCATCAAAATACTTATCTGTTTCGCTTATTTCAGACATAGGCTGAACAATATCTCTTGCTTTTTTACGGTAATGGTCAATGATTTTGTTCTTACAGATTGAATAAAGCCAGCTTTTTTCGGAAGCTCCCCCTTTAAAAGAATCCCGTGCTTTCCAGGCACTTAAAAAAGTTTCTTGAACAATATCTTCTGCTAAAGCTGAATCACTAACCCGGGGTAGGGTATAGGTATACAAGGCGTCAGCATACAAATTAATCCACTGATTGGGATCTAAAAGAGAATGACCCATAGAAATAAATATGCATAAAAATACCTTGAAAAATTGATTAAAAGTGAACCGAAATAAATTAATTAATAAATCAAGAATAAATTGATAAACCTAGCCAAGCCCATACCTAGAAAACTATCCATATGATTAAGATAGCAGAATATGTTATTTTTACATCAATGCAAGTATTTACTACACCAAGCCGAATCATTATTACCTGTCACAAATGGTTAGCTCCTGCCCTCCAAAAGGAAGTGATTGAACTGGGATTTACTGTTGACAGATCCTTTCAAACAGGGATTGAGTTAACAGGAACAGTTACAGATTGTATACGATTGAATTTGAATCTAAGATGTGCCAGTCAAGTTATGTATTCTTTGAAGTCTTTTCTCTGTAATGATCCTGACGAATTGTATCAAAATCTCGTCACAATCTCATGGGAAAAATTGATCCAACCAGATGGTTATTTTTCAGTTACGAGCAATGTATTTCATCCGACTATTCAAACCAACCTATTTGCCAATTTGCGGGTTAAGGATGCCATTGTGGATAGAATGAGAAATGAAACAGGTAGCAGACCTTCAACCGGCTCTGATTTAACAGGAGCAGTTGTTTACTTGTTTTGGAAACATGAAGAAGCAGAAATTTTTTTAGACACTTCAGGTGAAACATTAGCAAAGCATGGCTACCGAAAATTACCCGGAAAAGCACCCATGCTAGAAGCTTTGGCAGCGGCAACTATTTTATCAACTAGGTGGAACAAAGAATCTTGTTTTATTAACCCCATGTGTGGATCCGGCACTTTGGCTATTGAAGCAGCCTTGATTGCTACCAATAAAAGGCCCGGGTTATTACGTAATAACTATGCATTTATGCATATTACCGGTTATCAAATAGTAGCATATACGAAAGAAAGACATCGCCTCACAGATCAAATTAAGGAAAACAAAAACTTACAAATAATAGCGACAGATAGGAGTGAACTAGCCATTTCAATTGCCAAAACGAATGCGCAAGCTGCCGGTGTAGAAAAAATAATCAATTTTTCGATTTGCGATTTTGAAAACACGCATGTGCCTGAACAAACAAATGGGGTAATTATCTTCAATCCTGAATATGGAGAAAGAATGGGTGATGAAATAGAATTGAACGCAACTTATGCCAGAATGGGTGACTTTTTAAAGAATAAATGTAAAGGATACTTAGGTTATGTTTTTACAGGTAATTTGGATCTTGCCAAAAAAATTCGCCTGAAACCCTCAAGAAGAATTGAGTTTTTTAATGCCACCATTGATTGTCGCTTATTAGAATACGAACTATACGCCGGAACCAAACGAGCAGATAAGCCATCAGAAAACAAAGAAATGTAAATTACAAATGCAGGATAGTTGGACAATTAAAATTCAAAAACATAAATAGTCAAGATTTCATTTTTTTAAAATCAACTCTAACTAATCAGCGTTGTAAAAAAGCATGCCAATCTAAGATTCTACAACTTTAGGATAGGAGTAAACATCTCTTATCTCATTTGGAATGCTTTCTAAATCCAACTTTTCAGAAATCGTTTGCGTAAAAAATTGTCCTATTATGCAAAATATACACAAACATCAATTATCATTTAGACAAATTGAACTATTTTCATTTAGAAATACTTAAACCTGTCTATACAATGCAAGTTCCCCGTAATTCTACCAAATTTGCTTTTATCATGATCACATCCCTCTTTTTCATGTGGGGGTTTGTGCATAACCTAGATCCCATTTTAATTCCTCATCTAAAAAAATCTTTTAGCCTATCTACGCTTCAATCTTCGCTGGTTGATTCTGCAGTGTTTATAGCCTACTTTGTGATGGCATTGCCCGCCGGTTTTATTATGAAAAAATATGGCTATAAGACCGGAATAATTATTGGACTTAGCTTATTTGCAATCGGCTCTTTTCTTTTCATACCGGCAGCGAATACACAACAATATTTTTTCTTTTTAACTGCTTTATTTATCATTGCTTGTGGTTTAACTATCTTAGAAACAGCAGCCAACCCTTACGCATCTTTATTGGGAGATCCTAGTACTTCAACCCAGCGATTAAATTTTGCACAATCATTCAATGGACTTGCTGCCACGATGGCTCCCATCATTGGTGCCAGATTGATACTTGCAGATGGTTATTCCGATATAGCATTAAGTAAAATGGATGCCTCTGCCAGGCAATTGGCACTGGCATCAGAAGCCGCCACTGTAAAGACACCCTATTTTATTTTGGGCTGTCTGATTGTATTCATTGCGATTGTTTTTGCTTTTATTAAACTTCCTTCAATCAAAGAAGAAAGTGAAAACAATACCGGAAAAAGTATCCTGCATACATTACGGCATAAACATTTATTAGGAGCTGTGATTGCACAATTTTTTTATGTGGGGGCACAGGTTTGTGTTTTTAGCTTTTTTATTCTTTTCGCAGTAAAAGCCGCTGGAATCGATAAAATAAAAGCTGCCGATTATCTTGGATGGGGCTGTGGCATGGCCTTTATGATTGGCCGATTTGTAGGCACTTTCATCATGCGTTATGTTGCTCCTCCAAAATTATTGTCGCTTTATTCTTTAATTTGCATTGCATTGTGCTTTATGGCCATCAATACCCATGGTATGTCTCCTGTTTATGCAGTAATAGGAATTGCCTTTTTCATGTCGATCATGTTTCCAACTATCTTTTCATTGGGTATAAAAGAACTTGGGTCAGATACAGAATTGGGTAGTAGCCTTATCATCATGTCAATTGTTGGTGGAGCAATACTTCCTCCCTTATTAGGCTATATTAGTGATATAACAAATAATATACAACTGGGTTACCTGGTACCTTTAGCTTGTTTTATTTTTGTATTTTGGTATGGATGGAAGGGGCATATTGTGAAGGAAGTAGTAAGTAGTAAGTAGTAAGTTTTGAGTAGTAGGTTAAATTTGATAGTGAAACTAATTTTCTCAAATGAACAAACGATATTGCCTAGCACTAGATTTAATTAACGATCCTGCATTGATAACCGTTTATGAAGAATGGCATAAAGCCATCTGGCCTGAAATACATGAAAGCATAACCACTTCGGGAATTGTTCAGATGGAAATTTACCGGGTTAGCAACCGTTTGTTTATGATAATGGATGTAGTTGAAAAATTTGATTTTGAAGCAAAAAATAAGGCCGATGCCGAAAATGAAAAAGTACAGGAATGGGAATCTTTAATGTGGAACTTTCAACAACCGCTTCCCTTTGCTAAACCGGGTGAGAAATGGGTGTTAATGAAACAAATATTTTCTTTGAGGTAATCTATCATTTTTTTAATCAATGAGATTCATTCATGCGAATTAGCAAATAAAATAGTTAGTAACCCGAAATAAATATTTTGTAAATTATGTTTAGTTTAAAACACAAATCTGCAGTAATAACCGGAGGGGGAAGTGGCATTGGCAAAGCTATTGCTATCGTATTTGCGAAACAAGGCTCCTCCGTATCAATTATTGATCTCAATGAGCAAAGTGCCGAGGAAACAGCTAACCAAATTAACTTGTCGGGAGGAAAGTCAAAAGCATTTGCATTGGATATTAGTAATCAGGAATTGGTTAATCAGTTATTTAAAAAAATTGGCAGGTTCGATATTCTGGTAAATTGTGCAGGCATAGCTCATATTGGAAAGGCTGACAACACTACAGAGGCTGATTTTGAAAAAATTTTTCAGGTCAATGTAAAAGGTACTTATAATTGTTTACATGAAGCGATTCCTATTTTCAAACAACAAGGTGCCGGTATTATTTTAAATGTGGCTTCCGTGGCAGCATGGGTGGGTATTGATGATAGGTTTGCATACAGTATGAGTAAGGGAGCCGTTTATGCCATGACACTAAGTGTTGCCAAAGATTATCTTTCAAATAATATTCGCTGTAACTCTATTTCCCCTGCCAGGGTTCACACTCCGTTTGTAGATGGGTTTATTGCTAAAAATTATCCCGGCCAAGAAAAAGAGATATTTGAAAAATTATCTAAAACGCAACCCATTGGAAGAATGGGTAGGGTAGAGGAAGTGGCAGCACTTGCCCTCTACCTTTGCAGCGATGAAGCAGGATTTATTACCGGCAATGATTACCCAATTGATGGGGGTTTTATTAAATTAAATAATTAAGCTAAAAGCATGAAAAAGTTCTCAGTCGTACTTTCTTTATTATTTGTCTCTTTTTTTCTATCCGGTCAAAGTTATCAACCTTCCAAGGAAAATTTGGAAGCACGTGAAAAATTTCAGGATATGAAATTCGGTATGTTTATTCATTGGGGCGCTTCCAGTGTTTTGGGAAGTGGGGAATGGATTATGAACAATAAAAATATTCGTATTAATGAATATAAAAATCTTCAACGGGTTTTTAATCCCATTGATTTTGACGCTAAGCAATGGGTAGCCACTGCTAAAAATGCCGGCATGCAATATATCACAGTTATAACCAGACACCATGATGGTTTTAGTAATTGGGATACCAAACAGTCTGACTGGAAAATTACAAATACCCCTTATGGTAAAGATGTACTTAAGCAACTCGCCGATGAATGTCACAAACAGGGGATGAAACTATTTTTTTACTATTCCTTATTAGATTGGTATCGTTCAGATTACCAATATGAAACAGGTAAAACCGGAAAAGGAACAGGAAGAACTGAAAAAAGTAATTGGCATAGTTATGTAAGTTTTATGAAAGCCCAGTTAACAGAGCTATTAACTAATTATGGTGAAATCTCTGGTATTTGGTTTGATGGTCATTGGGATCAATTAGATAATGACCAAGACAAATCCCTCACTTCAAAAGTGAATTGGCATTACGATGAAATTTATCCGTTAATACACAAATTACAACCACAGTGTATGATTGGGAACAACCACCATTTATCTCCCATACCCGGAGAAGATTTTCAGATGTTTGAAAAAGATCTTCCGGGTAATAATACCACAGGATTTGGTGGTGCCAGCATTTCCCAATTACCCTTAGAAACCTGCGAAACAATGAATGATGCCTGGGGATATAATATGACGGATCGAAAATTCAAATCGTTTGCTACTTTAATTCATTATATGGTGAATGCGGCAGGTCGTAATGCAAATTTTTTATTAAATGTAGGGCCGATGCCAAATGGCAAAATTCAAACTGAGTTTACAGATACTTTGGCTGCAGTTGGAAAATGGATGAATCAATATGCAAATTCGATTTATGGAACTAGAGGAAATGTTGTTCCTGCACAGGATTGGGGAGTAATTACTGCAAAAAATAATGACTATTTTGTTCATATCCTTAATAAATACAAGTTACAGCAATCGTATTTGTTCATTCCTACTGTAAAAGAAAAAGTAAGTGCTGTTGTTTTGATGAAAAATAAATCAGGATTAAAATTTAAGCAACAGGCTGAAGGACTATTCATTTATGTAGAAAATGTTCAATTAGACGATGTAGACACTATCATACAAGTAACTTTACAATAAAATCGTTTTACATCATGAAACTAATTCGTTTTGGAGAAGTAGGTAAAGAAAAACCGGGAGTTCATATTGAGGGTATCAATTATGATGTTTCAGGATTTATCAAAGATTATGACCAACATTTTTTTGCCAATGGTGGCATAGAACATCTTGAATGGATGTTATCGCAACATGAGAATATGCTTCCTAAAATTGAAGAAGGAATGCGGTTGGGTTGTCCGATTGCAAATCCCTCTAAGATTATTTGTATTGGATTAAATTATGCGAAACATGCCAAAGAAACCAATGCTGCTATACCTGCTGAACCCATTTTGTTCATAAAATCTACCACTGCCATTACCGGACCTTTTGATACCATCACCATTCCCAAAAACTCGGTAAAAACAGACTGGGAAGTGGAATTGGCTTTTGTAATTTCTAAAAAAACAAGTTATGTTTCAATTGATGAGGCTATGGAATATGTTGCCGGTTATTGCTTGCATAATGATGTAAGTGAACGTGAATTTCAATTGGAAAGAGGTGGCACTTGGGATAAAGGTAAAGGCTGCGATACATTTGCGCCACTAGGTCCATGGTTAGTAACCCAAGACGAAATGAAAGACCCCCATAATCTAAGACTTTGGTTGAAAGTGAATGATCAAATTATGCAAGATGGGAATACCGACGATTTGATTTTTAACATACCACATTTAGTATCCTATCTCAGTCAATTTATGACTCTACTGCCTGGAGATATTATTTCAACCGGAACACCGGCAGGAGTAGGTCTGGGATTTAATCCTCCCATCTATCTAAAACCAGGCGATGTAGTAGAATTAGGTATTGATGGTTTAGGTGTATCCAAACAAACTGTAATCGCCTATCAATCATTTGGATGACATGAAAAAAATTGATTCCCATCAGCATTTTTGGAAATATAATCCGGCGGTACATGATTGGATTTCGGAAGAAATGAAACTTATCAGGAAAGATTTTTTACCTGAAGCCCTTGAACCTATTTTAATTGAAAATGGTTTTGAAGGTTGTGTGGCTGTTCAAGCTGATCAGACTGAAGAAGAAACCAACTTTTTAATAGAGCTGTCTAATAAAAATAGTTTTATGAAGGGAGTTGTAGGTTGGGTAGATTTAAAAGCTGTCAACATTTTAGAAAGATTAGCCCATTATCATCAATTCCCAATAGTAAAAGGGTTCAGACATATTTTACAAGGAGAAGATCCGGAATATATACTACAAAAAGATTTTTTAAATGGAATTGCTGCCTTACATCCATTTAAATTTACTTATGATCTCTTACTATTTCCTAGGCATTTACCTAATGCTATCCAGTTAGTGAAGAAAAATCCGGAACAGTTGTTTGTCATTGATCATATTGCTAAACCAAATATTAAAGAAGGATACATAGATGATTGGAAAAAAGATATACAAACGATTGCCCAACTTCCCAATGTGTTTTGTAAACTTAGTGGAATGGTTACCGAGGCAAATTGGATTAATTGGAATAAGGAATCACTTTTTCCTTACTTGGATGTTGTTACAGAATGTTTTGGCGTAAACAGATTACTTTTTGGATCAGACTGGCCAGTATGCCTGGTTGCTGCCTCATATGAAAAAATGATTCATCCGATTAATGAATATTTTGCAAATTATTCTTTAGAAAACCAAGAATCTATTTTTGGAAAAAATGCCATTCAATTTTATCATTTATAATATAATCGATTATGGATCTCCAATTAAAAAATAAAGTAATCATAGTAACCGGTGGGGCTAAAGGAATCGGAGAGGGAATTGTACGGGTATTGGCTGCTGAAGGAGCTATACCTGTTATAGTTGGAAGAAGTGAGTTGGACAATCTGAACCTTGTGAACGAGTTAATTGCAAAAGATATGAAAGCTTGGCAAGTAGTTGTTGATTTAACCAATCCGGATAGTTCGGAATTAACCATTAAAACGATAGTTGAAAAATTTGGGAAAATAGAAGGTCTGGTTAACAATGCGGGGGTAAATGATGGGGTAGGACTGGAAAAAGGTGACTATCCCAGATTTATGGAGAGCCTACATAAAAATCTGGTTCATTATTATTTAATGGCACATTTTGCTTTACCGGAATTAATAAAGTCAAAAGGTGCAATTGTAAACATCACTTCAAAAACTGCAGAAACCGGACAAGGAAATACCTCAGCTTATGCAGCTGCCAATGGAGGTAGGAATGCTTTAACACGAGAATGGGCTGTAGAATTATTAAAATACAAAATCAGGGTTAATGCGGTTGTGGTTGCAGAATGTTATACCCCGGCCTATGAAACCTGGATACAAACTTTGACCGAACCAGAAATAAAATTAAAAGAAATAAATAGTAAAATACCTTTCGAGAATCGCATGACAACTGCTATTGAAATTGCGAATGCAGTTGTTTTTTTATTATCTGAAAACTCAAGCCATACTACCGGGCAGATTATACATGTTGATGGAGGTTATGTACATCTCGACAGGGCTTTGGCGAATGCATAAATACTGAAGCCTCCAACAATTTGAAAAAAA
>JAYTSC010000189.1:0-5348 GCA_043745885.1 Bacteroidota bacterium
TTTGCTCGTGCACTGGGTGGAATTTCTGCTGACAAAGTTGGTAAAAAGTATGGCATGAAAGGCAAAGGCTATTTGCTTGCAGGAATGTTATTACTGGAAGGAGTTGGGTTGGTTCTATTTGCTCAATCGGGCTCATTGGGGATAGCAATAATCAGTATGTTGACTTTTGCCTTGTTTTTGAAAATGGCAAATGGAACAACTTATGCCATCGTTCCATTTGTTGATGAAAAAAATGTGGGAATGGTTAGCGGTATTGTAGGAGCCGGAGGAAATGTAGGAGGTATGTTATTCGGTTTTTTGTTTAAATCAGCTACTATTACTTACGTTCAGGCTTTTATGTATATTGGTATTTTGGTAATGCTAGTAGCCGCTGTTGTGGTATTCACCAAATTTGGTAAAAACAAATTGATTGCGATGGAAGAGGAATTGCCACTGGAGAAAATGGCAGTTGCCTAAAGTCTATGGATATTAAAATATTTAAGAAATATAAATAAGGGTATTTAGAATGACAAGCGAATCATATAAGACAACCTGTTGCTATTGTGGTGTTGGCTGTGGCATTGTGGTACATAAAGAAAAAAATGGGAATCTCCGAATAGAAGGTGATTCAGATCATCCTGTTAATAAAGGCATGCTATGTTCTAAGGGAATGAACCTACATTATACAGCAATGGATACCAGCGATAGGTTATTATACCCGGAAATTCGATATAATCGAAACTTGCCAAGACAAAGGGTTTCATGGGATACTGCTTTTGAACGAACAGTTGCAGTTTTTAAAACACTGATCGAAAAATATGGTCCCGAATCAGTAGCTTTTTATGCATCCGGACAATGTTTAACCGAAGAATATTATGTAATCAATAAGTTAATAAAAGGCTTTATAGGAAGTAATAATATTGATACCAACTCTCGTTTGTGCATGAGTAGTGCTGTGGTAGGGTATAAAATGAGTTTGGGTGAAGACAGTGTTCCGGTATGCTATGATGACTTGGAACTGGCTGATTGTATTTTTGTGGCCGGAGCCAACCCGGCTTGGTGCCATCCCATTTTGTGGAGAAGGATAGAAGCAGCAAGAGAAAAAAATCCTGCTATAAAAATTATTGTCAGTGATCCTCGAAAAACCCAGACATGTTCTATTGCGGATATACATCTTCAATTAAATCCCGGAACCGATATAACCTTACATCATGCAATTGGCAGGTGTTTGATTGAAGATGGTAATGTGGATATCGATTTTATTAAAAACCATTCAGAAGGATTTGATAAATACAAAGAAAATGTTTTTGAAAGAACAATTGCAGAAGCCGCTGCAATCTGCGGCGTTGATGAAGAGGCAATCCGTTTAACAGCTTCTTTTATTGGTAGTGCGAAAGGTTTTATCACTATGTGGACAATGGGATTAAACCAAAGCGCAATTGGGGTATATAAAAATCTTTCGTTAATCAATCTTAATTTAATTACAGGCCAAATCGGCAAACCAGGTTCCGGACCCTTTTCATTAACCGGACAACCCAATGCTATGGGTGGAAGAGAAGTAGGGGGGTTATCAAATTTATTACCGGCTCACAGAGATTTATCAAATGAAAATCACAGAGATGAAGTGAGCAAGTTTTGGGGTGGTGGTATTATTTCACCAAAGCCGGGGCTTACTGCGACAGAAATGTTTGAAGCACTAAATGATGGACGCTTAAAAGCCATTTGGATAATATGTACAAATCCATTAATCAGTTTACCTGATGTACGAATGGCTGAAGCGGGTTTGAAAAAAGCAAAATTTGTAGTAGTACAAGATATCACACAGAAATTAGAAACTTTGCAGTATGCAGATGTGGTTTTTCCCGCTGCTGCATGGATTGAGAAAGAGGGTACCATGACAAATGCTGAACGACGTATTGGTTATCTAAAAAAAGTAATCGATGCTCCCGGGGAAGCACTGCCGGATGCGGAAATCATTTCCAGTTTTGCAAAGAAAATGGGTTATAGCGGATTTGATTACAATGATTCTTCAGAGATATTTGCAGAGCATGCTGCTTTAACTGCAGGTACAAAAATGGATATCAGCGCAGTTACTTATGATATTCTAAACGAAAAAAGAAGCCTACAATGGCCCTATACGAAGGGATTGAACGGATCGGGCACTCCAAGATTATTTACAGATAAAATATTTTACACCCCTTCACAAAAAGCCATCATTCTTTCTTTCCCTGATGAAAATACAAGTGAAAAACCTGATGAAAATTTTCCATTAATTCTTACAAATGGACGTATTCGTGATCAATGGCATACAATGAGCAAAACGGGAAAAGTGAATAAGCTGAAACAACATGTCGGTGAATCATTTCTCGAAATTCATCCTTTTGATGCAGGAAAAAGAAATATCAAGGAAAATGACCTGGTAGAAGTAGTAAATAGTAAAGGAGAAGTAAGGGTAAAAGCAAAATTATCAAACGATATTAAAAAGGGTGTCGTATTTCTTCCCATACATTGGGGTAAAATTGTAAACAACGATTTGAATCGGGCCAATAACCTTACCCATAATAAGGTAGATCCCTTTAGCAAAGAACCCGACTTTAAGTTTTCTGCAGTGGAAGTAAAACTATATAAAAAACGGGTACAGAAAATTATTGTAATTGGTGCAGGTGCAGGTGCTTTTGGGTTTGTAAAAAGCTACCGTGCATTAAACACTACTGATGAAATAACTGTGTTTAGTAAAGAAAACTTTCCATTTTATAACCGGGTTTTATTGCCAGATTATATAAGTGGTGTAAATAAATGGGAGCACCTGGTTAAAATGACTGATACGGAAGAAAAGGCGTTTAATATTCAATTACATAGGGGACTCAGTATTGAACATATTGACAGAGTGAAAAAAGTCGTGACCGATAGTAACGGACAGTCACATAATTATGATATTCTATTAGTGGCCACCGGAAGCCGTGCTGCCATGCTGCGTGATGTGCCTTCGTTAAAAGGTATTTTCACTATGCGGAACAGGGTAGATGCGGATAATTTCAAAAATCATATAGATCCTTCAAAAGGGACAGTAGTTATTGTGGGTGGGGGGTTATTGGGTATTGAGTTAGCAGCTTCATTAAAAGAAGTGAATATTGAGGTAACAATTATTCAACGTATTTCCCGCTTAATGGATAGACAGCTTGATCCATTGGGAAGCCAGCTTTTGCATGAAGAATTGGTTGATAAAGGTGTTGATATTTATTACAATGATGAAATAGAACGATTTTTAGGTGAGATTCAAGTTATAGGTATTCGTTTGAAAAGCGGTTTATTGATTGATTGCCAAGCCATAGTTATCGCTATTGGAACGGTTCCTAATATCGAAATAGCCAAAGCTTGTAATGTTGAATGCAAGCGTGGGGTTGTTGTTAACGAGTACTTACAGACAAGTGATCAAAATATTTTTGCGATTGGAGAGATTGCTGAATTCAATGGATTTTTATATGGAATTACTGCCGCCGCTGAGCAACAAGCAGAAATTGTGGCTAGATACCTTAATGGAGATATATCAAAATATTATGAAGGCTCATTGTTAATGAATATTTTAAAAATGCATGGAACAGATCTTTGTTCTTTAGGACTTGCCGAATGTCCTGACGACCCTGGGTATGAAGAAGTTGTATTTATCGATAAAGCAAAACGTTATTACAAGAAATGCATTATCTATAAAGACAGACTGGTTGGTGCCATTTTGATTGGCGATAAAAGTGAATTCTTGGAATTTCGTGACTTGATACAGAATAAAATGGAACTGAGTGACAAGCGTCTGCAATTGCTTCGTTCAGGTAAAAGAGGGGAAGCCGTTATTGGCAAACTAGTATGTAGTTGTTCTACGGTTGGCGAAGGGAATATAATAAATAAAATAAGGGAAGGTTGTAAAGACCTTTTGCAATTATGTCAGTTATCGGGAGCAGGTATGGGTTGTGGCAGTTGCCGACCAGAAGTGAAAACGATATTTGATAATGAAACGGCAGTAACTTCGTCTATAAACGAGTTGGAAGAAAAAATTGACGGATTTGAATTTGTAGAATTATTAGGCAAACATCGCCCCAGGGATGTTGCTTTAATTGAGTCATAGATTTAAAGATTACTAATACATAAGAACCATGAATGATTTAGAAAAGACCTTCATCACAATAAAGGAAGAGAGAGATTTAGATCTAAATCCTTTTGCTTCTTACAATGGGAACAATATTTATTCAGGTAGAGACAGTTTTACGTTTGAAAAGGATTTTGTTGAAGATAATGTGCGTTGCATACCGATGATTGTTAGATTTAAAATGGATATAGCAGGAATTAAATTGAAATTGTCTGAATGGAGTAAATTTAGTTACTCAGAAAGGTTACAATTAACGCAGTGCACTTGTATTTCGTATGAAGAAGTTAAAGTGTATAGAATTTATTTAAAACAATTAATTAAAAAGCATACCGGAAATGAAGCGGAGAATTTATTGTTGGAAAACTATCCTGCATGGGCAAATACTACGATTGTCCCTTTGCAATTGCTGAATAAAGCCATCGAGTACCAATGGACGATTTCAGTAAATCAATGGAAATCATTAACTAACCTACAAAGGTTTGCCTTGTTAAAGCTTTTTAAACCGGGACATGAAAATAGGAATTTTCCAATTGCTATGAGAGAGTTTGGTTGGGTATAAATTAATATAATTCATGAAACACCGACATACAATAAAAATAAATTTTAAAGGCGGAATTATTTCGCCGGGAGATTTGTTTGATATTCTAGTTGCTTCAGAAAAAGCATTTGTGAGTAGTGTTAAATTCGGATTACGACAACAATTATTGATTGATGTGAGTGATGAGGCTAAACATATTTTATTGAATGAATTGAATTTATTGAATATAAATTTTGAAATTGATAGTGATGGCTATCCCAATATTATCAGTTCTTATCCTGCGGAAGAAGTGTTTATTACAAAAACTTGGTTAAGTGAGGGTGTTTATAAAGATATTTTTGATGGAATAGATTATCAGCCTAAACTAAAGATTAATATTTCAGATAGTAACCAAAGTTTTACACCATTACTTACGGGTAATATCAATTGGGTGGCTGCAACAGCCTCGCCACATTTTTGGCATTTATTTATTCGTTTTCCTAAAACGAATTTAATTGTTGAATGCAAGGACTTGGCATACACCAACGATGTAGCAAGAATTTCTAAGCGACTTGAAGAGCTCATTTTGGACAATAAGGATAAATTTTATGACAATCCAAAGGCTGATGGAAACGAACTGTTTGAATTTTTAGAAAGAGAAAAATATATTACACAACCCGCTAAGGAGCCTGCAAAATTGCCTTATTTTAATCT
>JAYTSC010000190.1:0-2491 GCA_043745885.1 Bacteroidota bacterium
CACATTTTCCCCAAAAATTTCCTTTGGATGGGGTATTGCCGGTCACCACATGATTGCCGAAATTGCTTATTTGATGTTGAGTGAACCTGCTAAACAGAAACTGAAGTTTTATCTTTCTGGTACTTCTATACAAGATGCCAGTACTTGGATGGATGAACAGAAAAGAAATCCTGCCTATCAATACTTATCTGACCGGCACTTTATCAATATAGAAAAAGGGCAATTGTTCAGTGATCTGGTTGGTAAAAATAATATCTATAGCCCATTAACAGAAGTGATGGCGGAATTGGAAAATATTTCTACGTTAAGTCCGGATAAAGTAAAATATGATCTTCAAATTTTAATTCACTTAATGGGAGACTTACACCAACCTTTACATGTTTCTTTTGGTGAGGATGAAGGTGGTAATACAGTAAGTACAATTGTTGGGAATAAAAAAATGAATCTTCATATTGCCTATGACATTGGAATTATAGAATTGAAAGACATTAGCACCGGAAACATTATTCCACAATTTGCTGAATTATCTCCAGATCAGAAATTGGAAATAGAAAAAGGCAATCTTGGCGACTGGATAAATGAAACCCACAATCAACTCCCTTTTGTTTATGGTTTTGAAAACAGTATCCTTAATAAGGAATACCTTAACAAAGCCCAACCAATTATTGAAAATAAAATTTTAAAAGCGGGTATCAGGTTGTCTTACTTATTGGAAAAATATATGGGGAAAGCCAATCTCATAAAATAAAACCGGGATGGGGAAAATATTTTTTCTCCAATGATTTTGTAAAGAAAGACAACATTACAATTCCCCCACTATCAACTTCGCTATAACAAATGCACATCCTGCGGCCAAAGCCCCAATGAACGCCACTTTTAATGCACCTTTGAATGGTGGCATACCAGTTAATTTGCTTTTAAAGAATCCGAAAACAAAAAGGCATAATAGTGTGATTAAAGCAGAAATTTTTAATGCTGTAATACCATCTTCTGCAAAAAAGTAAGGACTTAAAGGAATCATTCCACCAATAATATAAGAGAACCCGATATTAAACGCACTTTTTCTTGCTCGTTTCGGATCGGGTTTTGCCAAACCCAATTCATGCTTCATCATAAAATCGGCCCATCGATCCTTGTCTTTAATCAATTCTTCCGTTGCCTGATTTTGGACTGAAGGGCTCAAACCCAGGCCTTCAAAAAATACACGCACTTCTTCTCTTTCAATATCTGGTAAGTTTTCAATCTCATCATATTCTTTTTTCAATTCGCTATTATAATGATCCTGTTCTGTTTTACCGGCCAGATAACCTCCCAAACCCATTGCAATAGAACCTGCAGCAATTTCTGCAATACCTGCTATCACTATTAAATTAACATCTTTTACAGCACCACTCAAACCGGCAGCAAGTGCAAATGGTACAGTTAATCCATCAGACATACCAATAACGATGTCAGTCAGAAATTCAGAACTGGTTAAATGCTGCTCAGTATGGTCGTGGTGTAAATGTGTGTCCATAATATAATAGTTGAATCGAGTAAGGTTAAAAATAAGTGTTTTTTTAGAATCCTAACAATTTGAATATTAGGGTGGTATGTCTAAAAGGGCTATTGTTAATATTCAGGTAACATTGGGGTAACAATTCGGTAACATGGTTTAAGCAGTTTTGCAGCGAAAACTAAAACAAAAGTATATGTTAAAAAAGATGCTTGTATTATTCCAATGTGTAATCATAGTATTCTATGCAGTAACTACCGTTGCACAAGAAACTTCTTCTACTATTACCGGACAAGTAGCCGATGAAAAAAATTTATCTGTTAATGCGGCATCAATCACAATAAAGCACGAGCCTACTGGATTTGTTACAACAGCTCGGACAAATAGCAAAGGTATCTTCTACCTGTCGAACTTAAAACCTGGGGGCCCTTATACCATCAAAATTTCATTTGTTGGGTATAAAGATGAAGTATATACTGAGGTAAATTTGGGTTTAGGCGCCAATCCAGATGTAAAGGTGCTTTTGAAACCGATCAATACCATTCTTGCTGAAGTAACTGTTACTTCTGCAGGTAGAAAAACGATTCCGGGTTCTACAACTATTGGTACCAGACAATTATCTACGTTACCCACTTTAGGTAGAAGCTTATCTGATTTTACACGCTTAACACCTCAATCAAATAATAACTCTTTTGCCGGTACAAATTTCCGTTATAATAATTTAACCATTGACGGGGCTATTAATAATGATGCTTTTGGATTTAGTAACTCAGCAGGAGGTACCAGTGGTGGTGGACAGGCAGGTGCTGCAGGTTCGGGAACAAGAACAAATCCTTATAGCCTAGATGTTATTCAGGAAGTGCAAGTGCAATTGGCTCCTTATGATGTTAAGATTGGAAACTTTACAGGCGGTAGCGTAAATGCAGTTACGAAAAGTGGTACCAATGAAACCCATGGTTCCCTGTATAGTTATGGAAGAAATCAGGCATTTGTTGG
>JAYTSC010000191.1:0-1502 GCA_043745885.1 Bacteroidota bacterium
TTTGACCATGCAATAGAATATCCGGTTGTAAAAACCTTAGCAAAGGTTGCTTTATCTTGTAGAGATTGAAAAATTCCTTTAGTTACTAAATCGTTCAACAGGATAATGCCAGAAACGCCATCTTCAAATTTGACGCTAATTGTATAGTCAACAACATATTTAACTTCACTAACCTTCATATCCAAATTTACTATTATTTTAATAAAAAGTAGATTAGGAATTTCTCCCTTCACTCATTTGATTATAGTTACACTTGATTACATTCTTAATAGATTTTAACACAGCGCGCAGAACAGTGCGCAGAATTGGTCAAAAAATAACTATCTAAACAGGTGTAAAACGATTTAAACCGATATGTATATCACCGTTAATCAATAAGCTAATCGTTTTAGATGGTTTTCTGTGGTCGTTCATAAGGACGGCCCACACCACTTATAAAACACGTAAGTGACTGTAAATGAATAATTTACGGACATTTTTGTTTTGTTGGAGGACATATATGAGGACAATAAAATGGTATTTTTTCACTTCATTTGGGTCTTTGTCATAAAATTTATCCCTATTCTCCTGTTACGCAGCCGGTTATTTTTCAAAACGCTTTACTATTTGTGATATGAGCACCTGGCGTGCAGGCGAGGCCATACAAAGCACCTAAAACATTGCCGCAAGGGGACAAAGTGTATTATCGCGCAAACCCGTGATCAGGGATATCTCGAAAACGAAGAAATTGAGCTACGGGCAGGGGTAATATTATTGGTAAGGTTGAGGAATTGAAAAGATGGGCCAATACCAGTAAACAAATGCCGGAAAGGGTATTGTATGAATACTACCGGAATTATAAAACTCTGCAACTTTACAGATAGCCTTTACCAAAAGAACGAAGATTCATTCAGAACCGGGGTTGAACAGGTAGAGCAACGATTGATTCAACAGGCAGAGGATCTTCGTCTTGCTGGTGAAAAGGAAAGGGAAGCAAAATCTTTACGAAATCGGGCTAGCCACAAGTAATTCGGTTTGTTTCGATTGCTCAGAGAGGATATTTAATTAAGTTTGACTTATGGCACTTCCTATTAATATTGATGATTTAATACATGGCAAGACTGTAGAATGGGACAGGATTGAATTTAAAGAAGGCTGGAATCCAGAAAATATTCTTAAAACGATTTGTGCCTTTGCTAATGACATGAATAATTGGGGCGGAGGATACATTATTATTGGAATTGAAGAAAAGGATGGTATACCGGTATTGCCTCCCAAAGGAATACAGCCTAATCAGGTTGATAAGATTCAAAAGGAATTGTTGGGTCTTACTCATAAAATCGATCCTTATTACTCTCCTGTTACCGAACCCGTTACTTTCCAAAATGTTTTATTATTTGTGATATGGGTACCTGGCGGACAGGCGAGGCCATATAAAACACCTCAAACACTGCCTCATGGAGATAAGGTATATTATATCCGAAATGGATCTTCCACAGTTCGAGCAAACCATTCAAGTTTAA
>JAYTSC010000192.1:0-2257 GCA_043745885.1 Bacteroidota bacterium
CCGCAGCCCCTCCTATGAATATGGCATTCACTTTTTTGAATCCAACACCTTTAATCTGAATAGCTGTTCCGGTAATTCCTTTTGAGGGTGTAAAAGAAATAATAGCCGGCTTTTTAAGTGCTATAAATAAAAATTGTATTGCAGTATCTGCGTTGAACCCTACATTATTTTTTATGTAAACAGACCCAGATGCGCCATTTCCAACTATTGCCTGTATCGTTGAATCATTGAAAATAGTAAATTTTGAAACCGTATCTGAACCCAATTTTACTATATTGGAATTTGTAAAGCGATTTCCTTTTATTATAACTGTATCTCCAGAAGTTCCGGTGGTTGGGTTGATAGAATAAATTACCGGATATAAAGAAGAAATAGAAAATGTTCTATCACTGGCACCTAATAAAATATTATTGGTATAAGGCAAGGCTAATGCCCTTACCTGACATTGATTTGAATTAATGACTGAATCGCCGGCCGGACTACCAGGATATTTTTTGGGTATTAACCATTGATAACTATTGGCTAAGGATGAAACCGTTTTAATATTAGACCAATTAATTCCCCCATCAATTGAAAATTGTAAAAAAACACTATCTGCTAAATTAAGTGTAGTCCATTTAATAGTGTATGAATTACCTGCAGCCAAAATTTCATTCGCAAAAGGATTGGTAATAAATATTTTTCTTGTAAGCTCGCCAACACTTAGCGCATGCCCATCAAAACTACCTCCTTGGTATTTTACCGGTGAAAAAGATTGTATTAATCGTTGCATATTTCCCCAAAAACCTCGCTCATCTTTTACGGTTGAATCGGTAATATCAATCATCCTAATCCAAACGCTATCAGCAATAGTTAAGGGAATAACCCAGTTTTGTATATTTGAAACAGCTGAAACAGCCTTATTAATAATAATCCAATTGCCTAATAAGGAGGTTTTGTAAGAAATTCTAATGCTATCAATTCCTCCTGATTGCCATTCAATGCTTTTTGCAGTTCCTCTTATCCAGTTTACCGTGTCTGTTATGTTTGTAATACTTTTTGGCTTTAATATAAAAACAGAAGCGCATATATTAAATAAAGTAGAGTCTGAAGAATTTCTAATTCTTATCAAACAAATAGTAGATGGGGTAACCGGCGATTTCCAAACATAGCTTGGAGCTGAAGCAGGTATACTGTCTGCAATTAAGCTCCAAGTTCTACCACTATCTAGGGAAACATCCAAACGTATTCTATCAAAATTGGTTGCTGACCAGGTAATGGTATAATTGGTGTAAACAGAAAGAATTTCCCCTCCTAAGGGATAGAGAAGTTTAACCTTTGGTGCTATACTGCCAGCCACTGCATGGCCATCAAAGCCCCCACCTCTATACTTGGCAATAGTTGCCACAGGTAAGGTTTTTAAACGAATGAGTACCGAAGTATCCCTCAAGGTAGAATCAGACTTGTCTATTATTAATATTCTAAAACTGTCTGATGTGTTTGTTGGGATAACCCAATTAAATATTTCATTAAGTGCCGCAACTGAGTCTGCTAAATTTTTTTGCGAATTATTTGAAAGCAGTTTGATGATAACCTTTGTTACACCACTACTCGTCCAACCAATGGGCAAAACCGTATTTTGAAAAACATTCATGGAACTATCCGGAGAAACAATTTTTAAAGATTTACTTTTGATTACTAAATAACCGGTACAGATATTAAATAAAGTAGAATCTTCTGCATTTACTATTTTTAGTTTGCCAAAATTGGTTGGGGTATTGGGTATTGTCCAAGGATAGCTTAATGCAAGCGCTGAAACTTTGTTTACAATGCTTTGCCAACTCGTTCCATTATCGGGCGAATAAAAAAGATTTACAAGGTTTACATTATTTTGTTGCCATCGTATGGTATAGCTACTATTACCGGCTAAGGAATCATTACTGGTTAACACAGTTAATAAAACTTTTCCTGCCATATTATTTGCTGAGCTATGCCCATCATAAGCACCGCCTGTGTATTTATTAGTTGTACCCTGCAGTAATGAACGAATTTGAAATGCAGTACTAGAAATTACGGTGGTACTATCTAATCCAGCACTTTTAATTTTTATTAAACATTTATTCGAAAGGGAGTCAGACACTACCCAATTGTAGTAAAAATTATTGGTAGTAATGGTATCTGCAATTTTTCTGTAATTAACGCCGCTATCATAACTAACATATATATTAATTCGCTGAATACCACCCGAAATCCAGGTAATGGGCATAACTGTTTTTGC
>JAYTSC010000193.1:0-8462 GCA_043745885.1 Bacteroidota bacterium
GACAGCATAGCAAAAGCAAAAAGTGTTTTTCTCATATTTCAGGGGTTTAAAATGAAAAGCCCGATAAATGTAAACACTTGTCGGGCTAAAAACAATTCTATATGATGAATCTTTAGGCTTTTTGTAATGCCTGTTCCAAATCGGTAAGGATATCGGCTATGTTTTCTATACCAACACTCATTCGTATCAATCCATCTGTAATGCCAAATTGAATTCTTTCTTCTTGTTTCAACCCATAATGAGTCATACTTGCCGGATGAGACACCAAAGTATCAACCGTTCCTAATGAAACTGCACGTACACACATTTGTAAAGCATCTATAAAACGCCTGCCGGCTTCTAGTCCACCTTTCAATTCATAACTCATCAAAGCACCGGCATGTCGCATTTGTTTTTGTGTAACAGCATAATCCGGATGCGATGTCAAGCCATTATAATTTACATGGGCAATAGCAGAATGATTAGTAAGAAATTCGGCCACTTTTATTGCATTCTCACAATGACGATCCATGCGAAGTTCGAGCGTTTTCATTCCTTGTGTGAGTAAAAATGCATCAAAGGGATTGCTGTTTCCTCCTAGTAATGCGTGCCATTTCCAAACTTTTGTACGCATGAATTCCAGGTCTTTTCCTAATAACACACCACCAATAGCCGTACCATGACCATTGAGAAATTTGGTGGTGGAATGAAATACAAAATCTACCCCATATTTAAATGGTTGCTGCAAATAGGGAGTAGCAAAAGTATTGTCAACAGAAACCCATAATTTGCTTTTTTTCGCTAGTGCAGTAACTGCTTCGATATCTACACATCTAATGGTTGGATTAGCAGGCGTCTCGATATGCACCAATTTAATTGCGGGATCAGTCTTTAGGGCATCTTCAACATGGTTAAGGTTACGCATGTCAATAAGGGTTGTTTTAACACCCATATCCACCAACACTTTTTGAAACAATTCATGTGTTCCTCCATACAATGAATAATGGGATAGAATGGTATCACCTGATTTTAATGTACTTAAGAAAAGTGTGGTCATGGCTGCCTGGCCACTTGCATGCAATAATGCTTTTACTTGTAATGGATTTCCACTTGTATCTTTTAATCCAAAAGTCTCTAGTGCTGCGATGGTTTCTTCAGCAGTAGTAAATGTAGGGTTACCCCAGCGACTGTATATTTTAGTTTTATCCAATCCTGCAAAACGATCAGAACCTTCTTGTGCTGAATCAAAAGTAAAAGTTGAGCTGGCATAAATGGGGGTAAGGTGCGAATGGTCTGCATTATTATGTCCGGAAGCATGAATGGCTACTGAACTGATACCTGTTAAAGGAAAGGGTTTCTTCATTGTAATGGTTTTACGGTTCAAAAGTAGCATTAATCAATTAGTTGATCAGTTCCATTTTTTATTCATTCTCATAAAAAAATCTACTCCATGAGAAGGAATGTATAAATATTTGTAAAATATTCTAATTGTTTTAAATAGTAGGTTTGTAAAAAAACGAGTTAAAAAGACCATTTTATCCAGGTTGCTCCCCAAGTAAATCCACCCCCAAAAGCTGCCAGAACAATATTATCTCCTTTTTTCAATTTACTTTCCCAATCCCACAGGCAAAGTGGTATCGTTGCTGCGGTTGTGTTACCATATTTCTGAATATTGATCATCACTTTTTCTTTGGGTAGGCCCATTCGGTTAGCAGTAGCGTCAATAATTCTCAGGTTGGCTTGGTGCGGTACCAACCAGGCAATGTCATCGCTGGTTAAGTTGTTACGTTCTAATAATTCGGCACTCACATCAGCCATGCCTTTCACAGCAAATTTGAAAACGGGTTGCCCTTCCTGGTATGCAAAATGTTCTTTGGCTAAAACAGTTTCAACAGTAGCAGGTTTTACAGATCCACCTGCTTTCATGTGAAGGTATTGACACCCACTGCCATCCGATCGAAGAATACTGTCTAAAACGCCAGTATCATCTACTGACGGTTCTAATAATACTGCACCTGCTCCATCACCAAAAATTATGCAGGTTGCACGATCGGTATAATCTACAATGGCACTCATTTTATCAACCCCTACCACTACCACTTTTTTATAACGGCCACTTTCAATATACATGGCTCCTGTAGTAAGAGCGAATAAAAAACCACTGCAGGCAGCACTCATATCATATCCCCAGGCATTGCTGGCACCTAATTTATCGCAAATGATATTAGCGGTTGCAGGGAAAACCATATCCGGTGTTACGGTTGCGCAGATCAAACAATCAATGTCTGTTGGGGCCAGATTTCTTTTACGAAGAAGTTCTTGTACAGCTGGAACGGCCATATCGCTGCTGCCTTTTCCGGATTCTTTTAAAATTCTTCTTTCTGAAATTCCGGTACGGGTGCGGATCCATTCGTCATTGGTGTCAACCATTTTCTCTAAATCGAAATTGGTAAGTTTGGTTTCAGGAACGTATCCGCCAACGGCGGTTATGGCTGCTTTTAGTTTATTCATGAATTGAGAGGATAAATGCTTCTAAAAATTCTTTAGGGGTTTGTATTACTAAGTATTTGTTCTTAAAATATTTGGGATTTCTGGTTACGAATGCGAATATATCTGTTATCGTTGTTGCACATACCAATTGAATGGAATCTTCCATATCCAGATGGCCTGTTTCTAAGACTTTATCAATTACCTGTCCGTCAACCGAAACTGTAGAAATAAGATTGCGTAAATCTTTCATAGCTAAGAATGCTTTCTGTTTGCCGCTAAGTTCTGACAATTGATGAAAAAGTGTAGTGTAACTTACAGCAGAACAAAATAATTCAATAGATTTATGATAAGCTAGTTCCATAATTTCTTCTGCTTCTTTGTCAAAAGGTTTTCGCTCGACAAAGAAATCAAAAATTACGTTTGAATCCAGAAACACTTTTGTCATGGGTTCTGATTATTTCCCATTGTTTCAATTACCATTACATTTGTGTCTCTATTGTTCCCAGTTTTAAAAGCGCCATGCCATCTCTTTAAATAGGGCGGTAAACCTGATTTTTTCTTTTTTGTGGTACTTGTAATCGCTTTCAAATAAGATTCTACTAATTGAGAAACACTTCTACCTGTTTTTAAGGCGTAATCTTTGGCATCCTTTATCACAGATTCATCTATCAATAAGGTTAATTTTGTACTCATACGTATAAAATAATTTTAAAGATACGTATAATTAGTAGTTTTATAAAGCCTATTTTTGGATTTAATATTATGATAGCTTTTGTACGTGGACATTTTGCATTAAAAACACCAGCCCGGGTAGTGGTAGACGTGAATGGAGTTGGGTATGATTTACAAATTAGTTTGCATACCTTTTCCGCCATCAGTAATAAAGATAGTGGTATGTTATTTACTTACTTACATATTACTGAAAATGCACAAACACTTTTTGGATTTGCAGAATTGGCTGAAAAGGAACTGTTTTTAAATCTTATCAGTGTATCCGGAGTTGGGGCTTCAACCGCTAGAATGATGTTATCCGGTATGCGTCCGGATGAAATTGCTAGAGCTATCATTCAAGGCAACACCCGACAGTTGGAAGGTATCAAAGGAATAGGTAAAAAGTCGGCCGAAAGATTGATTCTTGAATTACGAGATAAATTAGCAAAACAATCCTTAGATTCGGGCGTTGTTTTTACCGGAGCTCAAAAAGTGGATGTAGATGCTGTGAATGCATTAATTGCGCTAGGAATAGGAAGACCTATGGCTGAGCAGGCTGTGAAAAAAACAACTACTATTGTAACAGAAAATGCAAGTCTGGAAGATATTATCAAACAAGCACTAAAAAACCTTTAAGCTATCGCCTACATTTCTACCTAACCAGTTATCTCAAATTATCGAATCTACTTGTACTTAACCTAGCTTAACTGTTTGAAGGCAATCCAAAATTTTGTCAGTATTTCACTTTTGTGGTTAATAGCTTTTAGTGGCTATTCTCAACAAAAAGACACCGTTCACTATCCGATTAGTGACAGGAGGGGAGATCCTTTGTCTGACCAGAGCAAAAATCCTTTTGATATTCGTGATTCTAAACTGATTAAAAAGAATATTGAGTATGACCCCAAAACCAAACAATATTTTGTAACTGAAAAAATTGGTAATAAATATTATCGCGTTCCTACTACATACACTTTTGAAGAATTTTTACGTTTAGAAGCAAAAAAGTCAGAATCTGATTACTTTAAAAAAAGAGCAGCCGCATTAACCACTTTAAATCTGAAGCCATTAAGACCTAAAATGCAAACGTATGATAAATTGTTTGACCGCATTTTTGGAACATCAGGGAATGGCTTAAAAGTAGACATTCGACCTTCGGGTGAAGTAAATATTACAGCCGGTTACCAGGGACAAAATATTGAGAACCCAACCTTACCCGAGAGTGCAAGAAAGAATGGGGGGTTTGATTTTGATATGAGTGCTAAAGTGAATGTAAATGCAAATATTGGGGATAAACTTAAATTTCCGATTAATTATAATACCCTTTCCAATTTTGGTTTTGATAACCAAATTAAACTCGATTATAAAGGGATGGATGATGAAGTCATCAAAAGTTTGGAAGCCGGAAATATTTCATTTCAATCAAGAAGTACATTAATTCCCAGTGCACAAAACTTATTCGGCGTAAAAACGCAATTGCAATTTGGGAAAGTATTTGTTACGGGTGCCATTGCTACGCAAAAATCTACCCGCGAAACTATAGGATTACAAGGTGGTGCTGCAACACAAATTTTTCAGAAAAAGTTGGATGATTATGAAGAAAATCGACACTTTTTATTAGGGCAATACTTTAAAAACACATTCAATAAAACCATGTCGAATTTGCCGGTGGTAAACTCGCAGGTTCAAATTCAACGAATGGAAGTTTGGATTACTAACCGAAGTGGTGCAACTACTGAGGCAAGAGATATTGTTGGCTTGATGGATTTGGCTGAACCAAAGCCATTTAATCCTTCGATAAGATCTTTGGCTAATTCAGTATTACCACAAAATGGTTCGAATGATTTGTATGCTTCATTGGTAGGCAATCCGGCAGCGCGAAATCCTTCAGCCATTAATACCCTATTGTTGGGAAAAGGATTAAAGCCGGTTGATGATTTTGAAAAAACTTTTGCACGTAAATTAAATCCTTCCGAATATTTTTATAATCCACAGGTGGGTTTCCTATCTATCAATGTTCAATTGCAGTCTGATGAAGTATTAGCTGTTGCTTATCAATATACATATAACGGAAGAGTATTTCAAGTAGGTGAATTTTCACAGGATGTCGCGCTGGATACGTCCAGAGGCATACAAAAAGTGTTATTTCTTAAATTATTGAAAGCCACTTCTCAAAGAGTTGAATTACCTACCTGGGGATGGATGATGAAAAATGTGTACTCATTAGATCTTTTTGGAGGAATACAAAGAGAGGATTTTAAATTAAACGTATTATATGAGGAACCCAGTGGAGGATTAAAAAGGTACTTGCCCGAAACTTCGCCAAGTGTGGATGGTAAACCGCTTTTGAAAATATTACAATTAGATAGATTGAATAATCGAAACGACCCGCAACCGGATGGTGTTTTTGATTACGTGGAAGGGTTTACTATTTTACCACAAATGGGTCGCGTTATTTTTCCAGAGTTAGAACCTTTTGGCCGCGATTTGGATACCCTTGCCTTTGCCGGAATGCCTGCTTCTTTGAAAAAGAAATACGTGTATTACCAACTTTACGATTCTATAAAAGCCATTGCGCAAACGTATGCAAACCTGAATCGATTTTTAATGCAGGGCCAAGTGAAAGGAAGTGCAGGTGGAGCTGAAATTTCATTAAATGCTTTTAATGTTCCGCCCGGGTCTGTTACGGTAACTGCAGGTGGGCAGGTTTTAAGGGAGGGTATGGATTATACAGTTGACTACAATTTGGGCTCCGTTAAAATAATCAATGCCGGTATCCTAAGCTCGAATGTTCCCGTAAAAGTTTCTTTTGAGAACAATGCAGGATTCGGTGTACAGCAAAGAAATTTTATGGGATTTCGGTTAGATTACCTGGCCAGTAAAAAATTGACCATCGGTGCTACAACGGTGCGTCTTTCCGAACGTCCCTTCTTTACAAAAATGGGTTATGGAGAGGACCCCATCAATAATACCATGTATGGTGTAGATGTTAGTTATCGCTCGGAACTTCCGGGCCTTACCCGGCTTTTAGATAAACTTCCTTACTATTCTACAAAAGCCAAATCATCCATCACTGCTTATGGAGAAGCGGCCATATTGAAACCAGGACACCCCCCTCAAATAGGGGCCGGTGAGTCTGGATTGATTTATATTGATGATTTTGGAGGAACCCGGACAAGCATTGATCTTCGTTTTCCCTTAGTAGCGTGGGCTTTGGCATCAACCCCACATGGAAATCCTAAATTTCCGGAAGCTACTTTAAATGATTCCATTGATTACAACTTTAATAGGGCAAAATTAGCCTGGTATAATATTGAACCTAATTTGCAGGATAGAAACAGTCTGAGCAATCCAATAAGAAAAGACCTGGCAGAATTAAGTGATCCGAGGGTACGGCAAGTATTTACCAATGAATTATTTCCACAAAGAACCACCAACATTACCGATGTTCAATCCTCTACATTCGACCTAGCGTATTATCCAAAAGAAAAGGGCCCCTACAATTTTGAAACAAGAAAAACTGAAATTGATGCCAATGGAAACTTGACCAGACCCTCCAGTAGATGGGGGGGATTAATGCGAGCCATTGACCAAACCGATTTTGAAACCGGGAATATTGAATTTATTGAGTTTTGGACACAGAATCCATTTATAAAATATCCGAACAGTAAAGGAGGAAAAATGTTTCTGAATTTTGGGAATGTAAGTGAGGATATTTTAAAAGATGGAAAGCGGTTTTATGAAAATGGGATGAATACCCCCAAAATTCCTACCTCTGTAGATAGTAGTAATACCTGGGGTAGAACACCGATCAATCCTATTCAAATAACGCAGGCATTTAGCAATGATCCCGACGACAGGCCTTACCAGGATATCGGATTTGATGGATTAGATGATAATGGCGAGCGGAGAAAAAAGGATTATATTTTAAAAAGAATCGAAAATAATTTTGGGGTTACTTCTCCCTTATATATTAAAACCTTGCTTGATCCCTCACTTGACAATTATAAGTGGTACAGGGATCCTAGTTTTGACGCATTGGGTATCGGCATTCTGGGGAGGTATAAAAATTACAATAGTCCACAAGGAAACTCACCCATTTCTACCACAGGTGGACAATTTACTTCAGCAGCAACCCTTTATCCTGATAATGAAGACCTAAACCGAGACAATACTTTAAATGAAACAGAATCCTATTACGAATATGAAATTGAATTAAAACCCGGAATGGATGTAGGAATTACGCCCTATATCACTGATAAGAGAAAAGTGGTTGTAAATTCTGCTGATGGAGTAAGGCGAACCGAAGATTGGTTTTTATTTCGGGTACCTATTAAGGGGTATTCCAGGAAAGTAGGCAATATTCCTGATTTTAAGTCGATACGATTTGCGCGATTATATTTATCCGATTTTGAAGATTCGATTGTATTGCGTTTTGCAAGGTTGGACTTAGTAAGAAACCAATGGCGCCAGTTTATTTTTAATGTGGATACGACCGGTTCCTATACACCCATCAATAATGCAAGCGGTACCTCCCTCAATACTTTAGCCGTTAATTTGGAAGAAAACAGTAGTCGACAACCGGTTAACTATTTAATGCCTCCGGGAGTGGAGCGAGTTCAATTGCTTAGTAATAATGGTGTTAATATTCAGCAAAATGAGCAGTCATTGAGTTTAAGAGTCAACAACCTTTTGTCCGGCGAATCCAGGGCCGTTTTTAAAACACTTAATCTGGATATTAGGCAGTATGGTAAACTATCTATGTACATTCATGCCGAATCCATTACAGGACAAAGGCCTGTTAAGGATAAAGAAATGAATGCCATTGTTCGAATTGGGCAGGACTTTCTGAATAATTATTATGAGATTAAGATTCCTTTAAAAATAACGCCTCCGGGGACCTACTCAAGGGCACAGGAAGAAATCATTTGGCCAACAGAAAATAACCTTGATTTTAGTCTGCGAGCCTTAATTGATTTAAAATTAAAAAGAAATAATTCAGGGGCATCTGTTAATTAAATATTCAGAGAATTGCTTGATAATAAAACCATTTCCATCTTGGGTAATCCCAATCTGGGTGAAGTAAGGGGATTGATGGTGGCTATTGAAAACCCATTAAAACCGGATGGTTCATTAATCAGTTCAGAAGTATGGGTGAATGAATTACGATTATCCCAATTAGATGAAAATGGTGGTTGGGCAGCATTAGGAAGAGTGGATCTTAATATGGCAGATTTAGGAACATTAAATATATCTGCAAATACTTATACACAGGGCTTTGGTAC
>JAYTSC010000194.1:0-3317 GCA_043745885.1 Bacteroidota bacterium
ATAGCCGGCTTAAGCTTAATTGTTGGGGCGTTTGGGGTAGCCAATATTATGTTTGTTACCGTACGTGAAAGAACCAGCCAAATTGGACTTAAAAAAGCACTGGGTGCCAAGCGAAGAACCATATTAACTGAATTTTTAATTGAAAGCGCTTTTTTATGTGTAATTGGGGGCTTAATTGGTTTGGCCTTGGTAGAAATCTTAGCCATAATACTAACTTCTGTTTTGCCTTTTCCAATATTCATTGCGCCTAATATTGTGATACTGGCACTAAGTATTTGTATTGTACTGGGTATTATTTCAGGGATTATTCCGGCATCTATTGCAGCAAAAATGGATCCTGTTGTAGCCATAAGAACAAAATAGAAAAAATGATAACCCAAGCAAGCTTTGATGTTCTCACTTATTTTTGCCACAAATTCACAGATTAAATCTGTTTTAGCTGTGAAAATCTGTGGCAATATTTTACATCAATACCCTAAAAAGCTAAATCCTTTTCAACCTTCATTCGCATGAATAGTTTTTTTATCATTCAACAATGTTTTGTAAGTATGGTTTTCTATAAACATTTTCAATAAACTTGTCTATTTAAAAAAATCAATTTTAAAAATTATTAAACCATCCATTTCCATACTTGCTATTGAATCCTCCTGCGATGAAACCTCGGCTTCCGTTTGTTTAGATGGTAATATCTTGTCAAACTTCATTGCCAACCAAACGGTGCATGAAAAATATGGTGGGGTAGTACCCGAATTAGCCAGCAGGGCCCACATGCAAAACATTGTACCCGTTATTGATGCTGCTTTATTACAGGCTTTGCCCCAACTCCAGACTCCAAACTCCAGACTCCAAACTATAGACGCTATTGCTTTTACCCAAGCTCCCGGCTTAATCGGAAGTTTACTGGTGGGTACACAATTTGCAAAGTCATTGGCATTGTCTTTAAATAAACCTTTGATTGCTGTTCATCATATGCATGCCCATGTATTGGCTAATTTGATTGGGGAGGATAAACCGGAATTCCCTTTTCTATGCTTAACGGTTAGTGGGGGTCACACGCAAATTGTTTTGGCAAAATCACCACTGGACTTGACAGTTATTGGTGAAACAATTGATGATGCTGCGGGCGAAGCATTTGATAAAAGCGCAAAATTGTTGGGTTTACCTTATCCGGGAGGCCCTTTGATTGATAAATACGCAAAAAATGGAAACCCACTAAAATTCAAATTTGCCGAACCACAGATTCCGGAATTGAATTTTTCTTTTAGTGGTTTAAAGACTTCTGTATTGTATTTTTTACAAAAACAAGAACCCGGTTTTATTGAAGCCAATCTAAATGATCTTTGTGCCTCTATTCAATATACGATTATCAATATTCTTTTGAAAAAGATTAAAAAAGCAGTAATTCAAACGGGTATACAAAACGTTTGTTTAGCCGGTGGTGTTAGTGCCAATAGTCATTTGCGTACTTCATTAGAAGAGATGGGTGTAAAGGAGGGTTGGAAGACTTATATTCCCAAATTTGAATATTGTACCGATAATGCTGCTATGATTGCCATTGCCGCCTATTATAAATACATGAACGGGGAATTTAGTGATTTATCAGTTAGCCCGAATGCAAGAGCAGAATGGTGATTTTAAATAATGCAAATCAAAGGTTAAATGTTTTGTATAAGTTTTTCATTATTTTAATGTAAATTAGGTCGCAGTTTCTTAGATTTAGATAGAATTAATCCACATAACCTGCCTGCCGGTAGGCAAGTCTGCGGCTAAAAGTATTCGAATATTCAACCCTTCATTCGTATTCATAACTAATAATTCATTTCATACATTTTCTCAATCGGGTTCATCATATACGTGATCATCGACCCATCACTAAATAACTCCACTACCCGGAAACCTTTGTAAGTTGTTCCCCAGTTTCCACCTATGTGAGAGTCGAATAAGAAAGGAATACCCGCATGCATGGATACCCCATCCTGGTCATGTTCATGACCATGAAAAACGGCTTTAATATTGGGATATTTTTGAATTAATTCAAAAAAAGCAGGGGTATCAATTCCATTGGCTGTTTTTTTGGTTTGGGGAATATGCAAAAATAGGAAAACATGTTTGCGCTTTTTATGTTCTTCTAATTTTGATTGCAGCCATATCAAATCCGGCGAAAGATAATCCCCTTTTTCGTTGGAAGTGTCGCATAAAATAAGTGTGTTTTTTTTAATGACGATATCCTGATTTAGCGGTGTACTCCAAACCGCTTTCCAATATTCCTCATTTACCATATCATGGTTTCCTCTGGTTACATAATAGGGTGTGGTAAGCCTGTCCAATTTTGTTTTAGCCATTGGAAGCATTTCTTTTTCGTTGTGTATAATGTCTCCATTGATTACACAGAAATCTAAAGGGTTTGATGTATGGAATTCATTTAACTGAGCAATTATTTTCTCCATCATTTCATCAAAAAGTGTTTTAGGCTGACCATAATGGACATCGGAAGCAACCACAAAACGTAATTGCACTTTCTTTCTTAAACGATAAACTTCTTCAGCACTTAGATCTGATATTTTTCCACTTAAGAAAAAAGCAGTGGCAAAAGAAATATTTCTAATAAAAGATCGTCGAGAATTTGTAGTTGGACCTGTAGCAGACATGATTGAAATTAATTTAATTAACTATTATTTTCTTGCTTCAAATATTGTCCAGGGAAAGGAAAGCATATTTTTTAAATATTTCGATTGCCATTCAAATTCCGGGTGAGCTTTATAAAATTTCTCACCAATAAAATCCTGTCCACAGGGATGTCCCATGTGAGCCCATAGCTGCATATTTTTGGCTAGTTCGGCTGTGGTAACTTTTCCTTGAACTGCCCCCATTGGATAATAAGGTGGAAGATCCCATTCTGGACAACCTTTTGAATCTTCATCAATATGGCCACAGATAACACAACGGTTATTGGCATTCTTTCCTTGCAAGGCATCTAGATGGTCTCCTTCAATTTGTTTGGCAGTTTCAAGATTCAGTTTCCCTTTTAGATCAACCAATACCAATTGTTCCATTCTTAATTTACGAGCATTGGGAGAAGTGGTTTTATCATTTACATTAAATGTGGTTTCTTCTTTAATTAATTTTTCATCACTTGGAAAATTTGAACCAATCATTGCTGTATCTTTTGATCTCCATACACGATAATTTTTCAAACCCAGTTCCAGTTTTGCAACTTCATTAGTTTTGGTATCTCCAATTAGCCAGTCATTCGCATAACCACCATTGTTTCCTTCTGTGAATATTTTTATTACTTCATCAATATTGTTACTATATTG
>JAYTSC010000195.1:0-2990 GCA_043745885.1 Bacteroidota bacterium
AATTATGAATTATGAATTATGAATTATGAATTATGAATTATGAATTATGAATTATGAATTATGAATTATGAATTATGAATTATGAATTATAATAATTCTATGCAAGTTAAGCAACCTCAAAGCTTTCTACAAATTCATGCGGCAAATACTTAATCACAAATAAAAGAAACGCCACTTTTGAAAACAGAAGCGATTATTCTCCTTTACACCTGGCAATACCCGCCTTAGCTTTTTGGTCTAATGAATTTTTATAAGCATGGTCTTCCATTTCTATACATTTCTGAAAATAAGTGATAGCCTTAGTTTTTTGACCCTTATTTTCATATATTAGCCCAATTTGAATGGCGGCTCTTGCTGCAAAGTGTTCTTTTCTATTTTCACCGATTCGAATGGTGATTAGGTAATTACGAATCGCTTCCTCTTCATTTCCTAAGTCATCATAAATTCTGGCAACTCTGTAAGCGAATTCTAGTTTTTCCTCAACCTTCGAAAAATCATCTTCTGATTTTCCTTGTAATAGACCTGCCGCTTCAGAATGATATCCTCCATCACTTAATAACCGGGCTTTTAATAAAAGAGGGTTAGGCCATTTACCTTCCTTTGCATCTTGTAATGCTTGTTTGTCCGCATCTGAGTCGGTACCGCCTTTGAATAAAATATTTTTTCTAACTTCCAAGGCTTTGGCCATATTGCCCTGTAAATAATAGCACCAACTTAGTTTTTGATAAGCATCTTTTACATAAAAATTTCCTTTAAAATCTTGTAAAAACTTTTCAAGGTATTTAGCTGCTTCCTGCGTTTCCAAATGATTAATCAATGTAAAACCCAGTTCAAAATCCCAAATAGGTGTTTTCAAGTAATCTACTGACAAATTTCGGGTTAGAATTATTTTTTTAGCATAGCCGGATTGTTTGTTATTGATACTGAGGTTTGCAACCATATAGGTATGCAAGTGGTTGTTGACAAGGTCTAATTTTATTTCTTTGGTAAAAGCCAATGCTTCCTCTTTTTTATTTTCGATATAGAAAACAAGGTATGGATATATGAATACTGTTTCGTTAAACAATACTTTGACCCATGGGTCATTGCTATTAATAAAGCCTCTCACTGTTTTCATACCATTGGTAACAGAACCCTTCATCCCAAAGATACTTGCGATCCATTGGTACCCTTTTGGTATGGTACCTACCACTGCTTCCAATGAGCCTAGCAACATATCATTAGGTGTGAAAGCAGGAAATTGCTTTTTATTTTCTTTAATGAGTTGATAAGCTTTTCTAAAATCCCATCCTGCATCCCATAGCTTTCCATATTTAATTGAAGTAGCCGCTTTTTGCACACGTACCATACTTAAACAATACTTATAAAAAGGAGAGTTTTTGGGTCCTTCTTGTAGCTTTTCCAGTCTTTCTGAATATTTAGGATACCGTTGCTGGTAGTCTGTTGGGGTCTCATTTAAAAACAGAATATAAAAGTCAATATAGCTCTCAAGTAAAATGGGTATTAAATTTTCAGGATTCTGTTTCTTTGCTTTTTCTATTAAATCCAGACCTGCAGAAATTTTCAACTTAGTGATTTCCTGATAGGCTAGTTGACAGCTGCTGTTAAAATCATACACTTTCTGACCACTCACGAAGTTGTGGCAGCTAAGAAGTAAGGAAAGAATAAGCCAATGTTTCATTATAACCCGAAAATAAGACATCTCAGATTTACACAAATTTTTAATATGATTTGGAATGACCCCACGTATTTTTTAAACTAGTATTCTTTACTGAAACTAAAAGAGCTGCCATTGGCAGCTCTTTCATAAAAATCATATATAAATCAATGAAATCTGAGATCTATTTTGCTTCTACACTATCATTCAGATCTGAATCAACTAAAATACGACCACAGTTCTCGCATACAATCGTTTTTTTGTGTAAACGAATTTCACTTTGTCTTTGTGGTGGGATAGAATTGAAACAACCTCCGCATGCATCTCTTTCTACCGGAACAACAGCCAGTCCGTTGCGATAGCTTTTACGAATGCGATCGTAACTGTATAATAAACGTTCATCAATATGACTACGCGAATCGGCACTTTGTTTGTTAAAATGCTTTTCTTCTTTTTCAGTTTCTACAATAATCTTCTGTAACTCACTCTTCTTGTGGGTAAGAACACCTTCTTTTGTAGCTACTTGCTTTTTAGCTATTTCCAGCGTCTTGATCTTTTCGGTTAATTCCTCATTAGCGTCGCGAATGTGTTTTTCTGCCAGTTTGATTTCGAGTTGTTGCATTTCAATTTCTTTGTTAATGGCTTCGAATTCACGATTGTTCTTTACATTGTCACTTTGTTTTTCGTACTTGGCATTCAATGCTTCACTTTCCTTAATGGCCAACTTCTTGCCCTCGATAAATTCAGTGATCCCATTGATTTCTTCTTCAATTCGAGTCTGGCGAGTGGTTAAGCCTAGAATTTCATCTTCAAGGTCACTAACTTCCATTGGAAGTTCTCCTTTTAAAATCTGGATTTCATCCAATTTGCTGTCAATCTTTTGTAATCTTAAAAGTGTTACCAACTTTTCTTCAACAGAATAATCTTTAACCGCGGCCATATGTAGAGTTTAAAGTTTACAGTTTAATGTTTTTCTTTTTGTATAAAAAAGTAGGAGGTATTTTAGTCTCAATTAGAACAGAAAATAGCCTACACGTAACCCAACTTAATCCAGAAAATAGTTTACCGGATTGGTAATTACCTCTGATTTAAGGACGGCAAAGGTAGGGAATTTAGCCTGTAAAATCTCAATCAGTAGATCCGGGGTAAATTGTTCGCTTTCCCAATGGCCTATATCGGCTAGTAAGATCTGATTATCCGCATCAAAAAACTCGTGGTATTTGATATCTGATGAAATATACACATCCGCACCCCTGGCAATGGCTTTTTGGGTTAAAAAACTTCCGGAACCGCCACAAACGGCCACTTTTTTAAGTTTTTTTCCTAAAAATGG
>JAYTSC010000196.1:0-3541 GCA_043745885.1 Bacteroidota bacterium
TCGTAAATCACTTTAAAGAAACCGCCGTACACGCAAGTACATACGGTGGTGTGAGAGGGCGGCAAAGATTAAATACCTTTGCCCCCTACTTTAATTAAAGGAGTTTTATAAATTGCCAATTATACTGTAAAGAAACACAGTGATTTCCTTTGTATACATGACAGCTACTTAAAAGCTCCTTAAAAGCTCCTCTATCGACTATTGACCATTGCACCTTTAATTCTATCTTTAACACTTAATATTTCAATATATGTCTGAAACAATGCAGCAATTACAAGAAACCGTTGCTTTTATCAGAGCGTTAGTTTCAAGTGAGGCACCCATAGGAATCATTTTAGGTAGCGGCTTAGGTAATCTTTCCTATGTCATCAACACAGAAAAAGAAATACCGTATTCTTCAATTCCTCATTTCCCGGTAAGTACGGTGGATGGGCATAAAGGGAAATTAATTTTTGGTGAATTGGGTGGAAAGAAAGTATGTGTGATGGCCGGACGATTTCATTATTACGAAGGGTATACGGCACAACAGGTAGCCTATCCTGTGAGGGTAATGCGTTTGTTAGGTGTAAAAACACTACTATTATCCAATGCAGCGGGAGGTGTCAATCCTCATTTTAACATTGGTGATCTGATGATCATTAATGACCATATCAGTTTGTTTACAGCCAATCCATTATTAGGAATGAACGAAGAAAAATTGGGAACCCGGTTCCCAGACATGAGCGAACCTTATAGTAAATCGCTAATCATTAAAGCACAAAAGATTGCAAAACAACATAATATTCTATTAACGCAAGGAGTGTATACCGGTGTAACAGGTCCGACTTTTGAAACTAGGGCAGAATATAAAATGATTCATGCATTAGGAGGTGACGCTGTTGGCATGAGTACGGTTCAGGAAACCATAACAGCAGTTCATTGTGGGATGGAAATATTTGCTATGAGTGTGATTACCGATATTGGAATCAGAGAAGATGAAAATAAGATAACTCACGAAGAAGTGTTACAAGCTGCGAAAGATGCAGAACCAAAATTAACTTTGTTATTTACAGAACTGATAAAATCTTTGTAGATAATAGGAAATAGAAAGTTCTATACACATTAAACTTCTTTAGTCTATTTTTAAATTCTTACTAAATTCCCTTACACTTATTTTACTGAACATTTATAAGTATGCGTTTACCGGTTTGGCAAAACATATTAATTATTCTGGTTTTCTTGCTGGTTAGTGATCTGCCTCTATATGCACAGAATAGAAATATCGGGCAGCTAAATACCAACCCACAAAGTTCTAATATCACAACTGACAGTCAGGGAAGACCTATCAAGAAAAATACTGGGAACGATTCTTTGCAAAGGAGAGATAAATATGCTGATTCCATTACAATCTATTATCGTTATTTTGATTCATCACAATTTCGAACCATAGATTCTTCTATCAATGATTTTCAGATCCGTTTCCCATTGCCCTATTATTACCATACTTTAGGTAACCAAGCAACTGCAGCCCAATCGCTCTTATTTAACCCTTTATTGAAGCCGGGATTTGATGCCGGTTTTCATCAATACGATGTTTATGGGTTTACCCTTGAGGGTACCAAGCTGTATCAAACAACTCGGCCCTACACAGAATTGGCAAATGTTTTGGGAAGCAAAGCTGAGCAACTTTTTAATGTATTTCATACACAAAACAACAAAAGCAACCTCAATTTTTCTGTTGAGTATCGTTTCACGAATGCACCGGGGCATGTAAAGAATCAAAATTCCAGCCAGAATAATTTTCGATTGGTTACACATTACCAAACTTCGAATAAGAAATATGAAGCCTTTCTTGTTTTCATAACCAATAAAAGTGCTTCTTCTGAAAATGGAGGATTACAAAATATAAAACAACTGGATAGTCTGGCTCTCAATGATCCTTATGAACTTGAAACTAGATTGGGCAAACCGGGAACTTCAAGTCGTAATCCTTTTAATACTACAGTAAATACCGGCAATATTTATAAAAATCTAACTTTATTATATCGTCATCATTATGACCTTGGAACCAAAGACTCTTTAGTTACTGATTCAATAACCTACAAACTTTTCTATCCTAGGCTTAGGCTAGAACATACATTTAAAATGATTACATCCAGTTATCACTTTTTTGATATGTTTATGGATTCTGTTCGTTACCAAAAGTATTATAACTATACAACTCCCCAAAATAGTACAGTAAGTTTTATTGATTCATGGACGGATATGAACAATGAGTTTAGTCTCATTTCTTTTCCACAAAAAAATAATCAAAGTCAATTTTTAAAGGCAGGTGTTTCTTTGCAAAACTTGAAGGGCAGTTTTGATACCGTATCCACTACCCGCTTATATAACATTTCTGTATTAGGTGAATACCGTAACAGAACCAGAAACCAGGTATGGGATATAGAAGCCAATGGTCAATTATATTTGAATGGGTTTAATAGCGGAGATTATTCAGCTTATATTAGTATGAAACGGGTACTTGGACAAAAATTAGGTTCTCTAAAAATCGGTTTCCAAAATGTAAACAGATCTCCTTCTTTTATCCTTAATCCATTAAGTCGTTTTCCGGTGAGTAACCGTACGAGTTATGCTAAGGAAAATACGATTAAACTATTTGGGTTCTATGAAAATCCGATGAATGGGTGGAGATTGGGTGGAGAATATTATGTAGTTTCCAATTATCTATATTATGATAATTTTTTAACAGCCAATCAAGAAGCCGGATTGTTTAATGTTTTGCATGTACAAGCTGAAAAAAAATTTAAACTTTCTCGATACTGGAATTGGTATACCGAAATTCATTTACAACAAACTACGGGACAACCTCCTGTTAACCTGCCCTTTTTTTTAACACGTAATCGGATTGCTTTTGAGGGAAATTTCGCAACCAACCTCTTTTTATCAACTGGAATTGAGTTCAGGTACAATACTGCTTACAAAACAGATAATTATTCACCATTTATCGGACAATATTTTTATCAGGATACTGAAACCATTAGCAATCGGCCAGATATCAATGCTTTTGTTCACTTTCGTATAAAAAGTTTTAAAGGATTCTTCCGTCTTGAAAATCTCAATACTTTGAATTTGGATAATGGATTCAATTTTAATAAATTAAATTTTCCAGCTGCTTTATATTCAAATATGGGACTATGGATTCGATTTGGTATTTGGTGGAGCTTTGTCAATTAACTTTTTTTCGAAAACAGGTTATTTCCTTTTTTTAGCCCAGGTTATTCTTCTCCCTAGAATTAGTTTCATCACAAACCCATCAGTTGATTCTGTAAGCCCAAACCCTGGTCCAAAATTTAGCTCCCATTTTGGATCTACATAAAGATCTGCTACTACAAAAAGGGCATGGTTTTGTTGAGCAATTTTTTCAAATTGGTTCAAAGGCCCTAGGTCTCCATAATATTCTGTACCCAAACTTATTTTCGGCGAAATAGCATAAGCTGCTTTTAGGTTGGGCGCGAAGGCAGGTGCTGAAGGTTGATCTATTCCGGATAAGGTAACGCCC
>JAYTSC010000197.1:0-2577 GCA_043745885.1 Bacteroidota bacterium
ACGGAATACATAAAAAAAAATAATGTATCCGTTGATTCTGTATTGTATATGGGTGATGATATCCCCGATTTACTGGCAATGCAATTGGTCGGATTGCCCTGTTGTCCTTCAGATGCTGCCCAGGAGATAAAAGAAAAATCTGTTTACATTTCTCATATAAAGGGAGGAGAAGGATGCGCCAGAGATGTGATTGAAAAAGTATTGAAATTAAGCGGTGATTGGGGAGAGGATATTTCGGTTAGGTCTCAATAGTCAATGTCATTTTTCTTTTTTATCAGAAAATTCTACTTATACACATTTTGAAAATAATTGCTGCATTTTTCAGATTAATTAGATGGCCTAATTTGGTTTTTATTGGGCTTACTCAAGTTTTGTTTGAGTACTGTATTTATCAAAAAGTGTATCAAACATCTTTTCCTATTCTGCACGAATCCAAACAGTTTCTTTTTATAGTCATTGCTTCTATTTTAATTGCGGCAGCTGGTTATATTATAAATGATTATTTTGATTTAAATATTGACCAAATCAATAAACCCGATAAGGTAGTGGTTAATGTACTTATCAAAAGGCGGTGGGTTATTTTTTGGCATATGATGCTAAGCCTGCTTGGATTATTCTTTACTGTTTCTGCGTTACCCATCGATCAATATGGGTACCTGGTATTGGCTAATCTAGTTAGTATCATTTTACTATGGTTGTATTCTACCAATTTAAAAAAACAATTATTGGTTGGCAATGTGTTGATTTCATTATTAACAGCATGGGTAATTTTGATTATTTTTTTATCTAAATATCCAATTAAGAACCTATATGGACTCTTTGTCGAAAAAGATGAGATTCGCTTGTTTAGGTATACTATTTTGTATGCTTCTTTTGCTTTTATCATTTCATTAATTCGGGAAGTGATAAAAGACATGGAAGACATAGAAGGAGATCGAAAATATGGTTGTAGAACCATGCCCATTTTTTGGGGAATTAATGCTAGTAAGGTTTTTGTGGCAGTTTGGATAATTGTATTAATTGCTATTTTAACAATTCTGCAATTTTATGTTTTGGCTTTTGGTTGGTGGCATAGTGCCTTGTATTGTTTTCTTTTGATCATTCTACCCCTAGTTTGGATACTTAAAAAATTATTTACTGCACATTCGGATCAAGATTTTCATAGCTTAAGCAAATTAATAAAATTGGTTATGCTAGCCGGCATTTTATCCATGCTATTTTTTAGGTTTTATTTATAAATGATGTCTTTTTTGTTAATTTATTTTTATTTTTCTCTTCATTGCCTCTTTGTAAAACAGGGAAGTAACATTCTCTGCTGCCAGTAAAATGACAATTGAATAATATTTGAATTATAATGGAAAATTTTATGCAGCCTATTATCCTCGCTTCACAATCGCCTAGAAGAAAATTACTTTTAGAATGGGCTGAGATTTTATTTGATGTGATTATTAAATCAACCAATGAAGATTTCCCATCTGGCATCAATTTATCTGAAACTGCCATTCATATTGCCCGAAATAAAGCATTGGCTGTTCAAAAAGAAATCCAAATTGCCTTTCATGCCCAACACAATGGGAAAACTATTTTAGCTGCGGATACCATTGTTGTTTTGGATAATATTCTAATAGGTAAACCTAAAGACAGAGCGGATGCCATTCAAATACTCCAATCCCTTTCAGGCAGAAAACACCAAGTAATTACAGGAGTAGTGATACTACATCAACATAATGAAATTGCCTTTGCCGAAACTACTGAAGTTACTTTTCACCCTCTTACAAATGAACAGATTGAATTTTATGTAGAAAAATACCAACCCTACGATAAAGCGGGAGCCTATGCCATACAGGAATGGATTGGTGTTGTTGGAATAAAGTCTGTAAAAGGCGACTTTTATAATGTGATGGGATTGCCGGTAAGCAGGGTTGTTCAAGCTTTACATACGATAAATTCTTAAACAAAATTCAGGTATTTATAACGTAACAATACTTCGTAATTTTTCATGCAACCGCAACTAAAGCGGATCACTATGAATGAAAAATTATTACAGTTTATCTGGCAGTATCAACACTTTAATCGCAAGGCGTTACAAACCACACAAGGTGAATTATTGCTTATCGAAAAACCGGGCCTATGGAACCATCACCAGGGTCCCGATTTTTCTGAAGCCATGATTAGGATAGGTAAAACGAAATGGGTAGGTAACATTGAACTTCACTTGCGTTCCTCAGATTGGTATAAACATCGGCATGAATCCGATAAAAATTATACCAATATTATTCTACATGTAGTTTGGGAACTTGATGACCCGGTCTATGATGTAAATAATAATGAAGTACCCACGCTTTTAATACAGCCACTTATTCCAAAATTATTATTGGAACGCTATTCTCAAATGATGGAAACAAAAGTAGACATACCCTGTCGCTCTTTTTTGCCTGTTTTAGACAACCTGGCCTGGTTCTCTTGGAAAGAAAGGTTAGCAGCGGAAAGGCTGGAAAGAAAATCCACCTACATATTATCATTAGTTAAACAAGCCCAAAATCATTGGGAAGAAGTATGCTGGTGGTTATTAGCTGC
>JAYTSC010000198.1:0-1550 GCA_043745885.1 Bacteroidota bacterium
GGCAAAACAGAAACCAAACCTGCCATTGCAGTGATTGGCGGAACAGAAGGGAATCATTTGCTGGGTTCTGAATTAGCCATTGGTTTTGCTGAGAACCTGCTTGCATCCGCTACTTCAGATAGCATTAAAAATAAACTTGCCAAAACAACTTTTTATATTTTCCCAAATATGAGTCCCGATGCCATGGAACAATATTTTGCGAAAATAAAATATGATAGAAATGGCAATGCCACTGAAACCGATGATGACCGTGATGGCAAATTGAATGAGGATGGTGTGGATGACCTTGATGGAAACGGAAAAATTACCCTTATGCGTATTACATCACAAATTGGTGATTACAAAATGCATCCCGATGATGCAAGAGTTATGATAAAAGCAGATGCCACAAAAGGTGAGAAAGGAAAATATATGGTATTAGCTGAAGGAATTGACAATGATAAAGATGGCAATCTAAACGAAGATGGGGAAGGGGGAATTGCCTTCAACAAAAACCTAACTTATAAACATAACACATTTGCCCCCGGTGCCGGCGATTTTCCGGTAAGTGAAAAAGAAACCAGGGCAATGTTAGATTTTTTATATGATGCATTTAATGTGTATGCTGTAATTAGTTTTGGCAGCAACAACAATTTATCATCTCCAATTGCTTACAATGCATTGGCTGCAAAAGAAAGAATTCTTGCCGGCTATTTAGAACCCGATGCCAAAGCGAATGGTATGGTTAGCGAGTTGTACAATAAAGTAACCGGAACAAAAGATGCACCTAAAAACAATGTAACAGGTGGTGATGTTTTATCTTGGGGATATTTTCATTATGCCCGTTATAGTTTTAGTACCCCTGGTTGGTGGGTTCCCAAAACAAAACCTGATACCACCAAGAAAGAAAAAAATTTTACAGTTGAAGACCCCGCTGCCAATTATCTACGATGGTCGCAACAACAAGGCATTACCAATACATTTACAGAATGGAAGTCAATACAACATCCGGATTATCCTAATCAAAAAGTTGAAGTAGGTGGATTAGACCCCTTTGTGTTGATCAATCCACCTTATAAAATGGTGGGTGATATTGTAAAAAAGCATACCGACTTCTTACTAAAATTGGCAGATCAACAACCTGAAATTGAAATATCGAATTTAAAAACAGAAAAGTTAGGAAATGGATTAACCAGGGTGAGTATGGATGTAATTAACAAAGGTGCTTTAGCCACTCATTCTAAATTAGGTGAACGTAGTTATTTTTTAAAGAAATTAAAAGTAGCCGTTATAACACAGAAGCAGGAGATAGTAGGCGGTAAAAAAATAACCTTATTAAATTCATTAGAAGCTTCCGGATCACAGTCTTTTAGTTGGTTGATAAAAGGAACCGGGAAAATAAATATTGAAGTAGGTTGTCCTACTGCCGGCAATAAAAATGTTGAAATTTCATTGTAAGGATCAAAAAATATAATCATGAAAAAAAATATTATTTATTTATTCATAGCACTTACTTTATTCTTTGTCAACTGCGTTTTTGCACAAACGGTTGAACAAGTATTTAAAGCGGC
>JAYTSC010000199.1:0-3976 GCA_043745885.1 Bacteroidota bacterium
GCAACTGAAGCGCCTTTTTCTTGAAAAAAAGGCACCAAAATAAAATTTTGTATAAGACTCATAAATACACCTATCAACATAGAATAGAAGATCTCTTTATTTCTGCCGGATGGAATAAGAATTTGGTAAGAAAAAAAATGCCCCAAGCCGATTAGTAAGGGTAAAAAAGAAAGGATCTGCATACTGAGGGCTGCCTCTGAAAATTGGCTTCCCGAAAAAGCATTAATGAACTCTGGGGCCAATATCGCCATACCGGTACAAACAGGAATGGATACTATTATAAGAAAATGAAATGAATAAATCAGTAATTGTTTTACTTCTGTGAGATTTCTTTTTGAAAAATTGTTGGAAATAGAGGGGATTAAAATAACACCCATTACGGTAACAAATGGGATGGTTAGTTTAACCAGTTTTACAGCGGCAGTATATAAGCCTACTGCCCTGTGATCGGCAATGAAACCTAGTAATACAGTATCCAAAACTGTATAAATACTGGACGCGAGGGTGGCTCCGAAAATATAAAAAAGTGGCTTTAGATGTTTTTTGAAATCGATATCAGCGAAATGAAAATTTGTGTTTCGGAAAATCATTAAAAAACTAAAAAGTTGGTTTCCGAGGATTGAAAAAACAATGATAAAAAGATATTTGCCAAAATCGGCTTCTGTTCTTACAAAAAGATACAAAAGAACCAAGGCTAAAATTTTTACAATAACTGAACGTATGGTTATAATCTTGAATTTTTCAATGCCTGCATAAAACCAGTCTGTGTAACAGAAACTTAACAGGATTAATGTGCTTGCATAAAAGTACAATATACGGTTATTAGCAAAGTAGGGAAATGTATAAACCATTGCTAAGTAGGCTGTAAAAAGAACTACGCTTGCTATAAAAAAAATACCTGTTAACTCTACAAAAACAATAGCCAGTTTTTTAGGATCATCTTTATGTTTGGCTGCCTGGGTAATTCCATATATCGGTATACCTAGCGCAGCAAACAAAGCAAAATATTGTGCAAGTGAAATAATAAACTGAACCTTGCCAATTCCCAAAGGACCTAATATTCTTGATGCATAAGGAAAACTTAATATTGGAAACAGGATGTTTACAATAGATAAAAGTAAAGTATAAAAAAAATTTTTTGTCATGAATAACTTCTGTTGGGCTAGCGCATGTGTCTTTTCGACTTTAGATTGATCTGCGACTGGATTGATAATGATCAGTATTAATTATGGATTAAATTAATGGAAAGATTGTCCATAGACCAACTTCTCTGACAGGTATCATTATGATTCCCGCCAGCATCGCTAAATGTTAACTGAAAAGAATCTTTACTATGCGAAAGGGTTGTGATCAACCTGTACATACTGGTTCCCCTCTTTGAATTTACCCTATTACAAATGCCCGGCAAATTAACTTCAATTGCATTTTTTCCTGCCGGACTTAGGGGTGTTCTATTACCCAGCCAGTTGGGGTAAGATTGTTGAATAGTAGTATCGTTTGAAAAACCAGTCAGTAATTTTTCTTCTCCGTCGAAAGTCATTTTCCAAAGATCATTTCTCCAATAATTGTGCAAGTATAAATCAAGTGAAACTCTTATAGTAGTATGGTTTGGTAGATTTACAAGGTCTAGTAAAACAACATTATTATTGAATTTGCCTAAAACATTGTTTCCATTGTAATTGAATATCCGCAGATCAGATGAGTCTAAGGGGCCAAACCACCCCCCTTGCCAACCTGATATTTGAATCATATTCAGTTTGTTTGTATTGAAATCGTTAGAATATACTTCATTAATAACTGTGAGGTCTTTGATACAGGATACAAATAAAAAACAGGTAATAATAAAAATTGGTGCGGTCTTAGTAGCTTTCATAAAAAATAGCATATGTGCATAATTTCTCAAATCGCTTCAAATCTAAGAAATCTTCCTTGGGAGAGCCATTAATTTTACATAAAATAATTCATTTTTATGTTTAAGGTTATGAAAAGCAAATGATTTAACATGTTCTGATATTACTTAGTTTCCTAAATTTGCCCTATGTCAGATAATCGGTTTTTTGTCAATATTATCAATCAATCTGCCAACCCTTTGCCCAATTATGCCACCAATGGCTCATCGGGTATGGACATCAGGGCATTCATTTCAGAAGCTGTTTTATTGAAACCTCTTGAGAGATTTTTGATACCTACAGGCATTTTTATCGAAATTCCTGCCGGTTTTGAGGCACAAATAAGGCCTAGAAGTGGATTAGCAATCAAACAGGGTATCACTTGCCTCAATTCTCCCGGAACAATTGATGCTGATTTTAGAGGAGAAATTAAAGTTATCCTTATTAATCTCTCGAATGAAATTCAAACTATACAAACAGGCGACAGGATTGCTCAGATGGTGTTTCAGAAAGTTGAAAAAATAAGCTGGACCCCCGTTAACCAAATTAATGAAACTGAACGTGGCACTGGCGGTTTTGGTCATACAGGTAAATAAATACATAAGATGAGAAATACTTTGTTATTGATGGCTGTTTTCGTTTCCTTAACTTTTTCCTGTAAAACAGTAAAAAAGGCCCAGGGGATTGATATGGCGATTTCAAAAAAGGATACAACTGAAACAGTCGTTATTAAAGAGTCAATCAAAATCGACTCTGCGGCTATTGTGAAAGATATTTTGAGAAAAGTAATGACTAATAAAATTGATTTCAACACATTTAATGCAAAAATAAAAGTCTATTACGAAGGGGTAGAAAAAAACGATAACTATACTGTTTATCTTAGTATGAAAAAGGATAGTATTATATTAATAAAAGTTACCGGATCTTTTTTAGGTATTCCCGGGCTGGGTCTAGAAGCAAAAATCAAAAAAGATAGTGTAACCGTAGTTGGGCATGCCGGTGAGAAATACGTGATGAATCGTTCGATTAATTATTTACAGGATATAACCGAAATTCCCTTTGATTTTGTTACACTGCAAGACATTTTAATAGGCAACCCTGTTTTCGTAGACAGCAATGTGGTTTCTTACAGGGAAGGCAATAACCAATTATTGGTATTAATAGTTGGCGAGCTCTTTAAACATTTACTTACATTAGATAGTGAAAATTTTACAATATTACATAGTAAACTAGATGATGTAGACCTACGCAGAAATAGAACCTGCGATTTCACTTTTGGCACGTACAAACCCATGGGTAACTACCAGTTTGCAACCTATCGAAAAATTTCTGTGGCAGAAAAATCAAAATTGGATCTTTACTTAGACTTTAAAGAATATTCACTAAACGAACCGTTAAAATATAATTTCGACCCCCCTAAAAAGTACAAGCGTAAGTAATTTGCCTCACCTTCGGGATTAATAAACAATTAGCTATGTTATTTCTGACCCTATCATTGCAAAAAAATAGTAATTTTTAACTATGCTCAAAAGATTTTTTACAGTTTTATTCCTGCTTTTTATTTTTGTATTCTTTGCCTCTGCACAGAATACAAGAGAAGAATTGCAGAAAAAAGAACAGGAAATTCAAAAAGAGTTGGCTGATCTGAATCGCTTATACAATGAAACGCAGAATAATAAAAAAATATCCCTTAAGCAATTAGCCATCATTAAGAATAAAATAAATAAAAGAGAAGAGCTGGTAAACAGTATTAATAAGCAAGTTCGACAAATGGATGAGACAATTTTTACAAATGAACGTGATATCTATCGGCTTCGCAAAGAACTGGATACTTTGAAGTTCAAATATGCTAAAAGTATTGTTTTTGCCTATAGAAACAGAAGTAGTTATGCGTACTTGAATTTCTTGTTTTCTGCCAGTAACTTTAACGATGCTATTAAACGAATCACTTACTTAAAAAGCTATCGTCAAAACCGCGAAACACAGGCGAATACGATCATGAAATCTGATCAATTATTGCAAAATAAAATAGTCGTTCTTAGCACAAATAAAAAAGAAAGATTAGTTACCCTTAAATCCCAGAGTGA
>JAYTSC010000200.1:0-1839 GCA_043745885.1 Bacteroidota bacterium
TGTCAATATAGATTCAATTCTGCCAAAGAAACATGTTTTCTATTATGCAGAAAACTTAGTTTATTCTAGTTCTGACATTATCCTTCCGCCGCCAAAAGTATAACTTGTCTCCCCTACTTTTAACCCATTAGCTTTCGCATCCTGTTTCCGAAAATGCAGGTTTGCGCGTGCATTAGTCTTATTAATATCCAAAAATTATCTAATGAAAAAAAAACATACTTTTTTAATATTTATTGTTGTTTTATTTTTCTCAGTAAATGTAATAGCCCAAAACAAAATAACTGGTCTCATACAAGATAAACAAAGTGGTTCTTTACTACAGAGCGCCTCTATTTACTTCCCTGATCTAAAAATAGGAGCTAGTTCAAATAAAAAAGGAATTTATCTTTTAAAAAATATTCCAGATGGTACTTATTTAATGGAAGTAACTGCAATTGGTTACAAATCGGCTGTTAAAACTGTTGTCATAAATGGAACAGTAAAATCAGATTTTTTACTTACTGCTACCACTTTTGAGCTAAATGAAGTAATCCTCACCGGTGTACCAAGAGCAACTCTACAAAGGCAGAATCCAATTTCTGTCAGCATGCTTGGGAAAACCGAAATACTCCAGAATGCTTCAACTAATATAATTGACGCAATAAACGTGATTCCGGGAGTCTCTCAAATTACGGTAGGAGCGGCCATCTCCAAACCCGTTATACACGGATTAGGATACAATCGGGTTGTAGTAATGAATGATGGAGTTCGTCAGGATGGTCAGCAATGGTTTGATGAATTTGGAATCGAAATTGATGAGAATTCAGTTCATAAAGTTGAAGTACTCAAAGGCCCTGCCAGCCTTAGTTACGGCTCTGATGCTATGGCAGGGGTAATCAATTTTATCGGTCCGCCTTCACTTACAGAGGGACAATATGCAGGAAGTTTATTAACAGAATACCAAACAAATAATGGACTTTATAACCTCGCCTTAAATGCAGCAGGGAATAAAAAAGGTTTCACTTGGAATCTTTTATATACATACAAGAGCGCACATGATTACAAGAACAAATACGATGGCTATGTATGGAATTCAGCATATGGTGAGAATAATTTAAAAGGTATTTTCGGTGTCCATAAAAAATGGGGGTACTCTAACTTAACACTGAGTATGTTTAATTTAAAACTGGGGATCATTGAAGGAGCTCGGGATAGTGCTACCGGACAATTTCGATCACATTACCTTGATTCAAATGGTAATGATAGCCTTGATATTGCTCCTACTATTAAGTATACTACCTATAATTATTATCCTATAATACATCAACACGTAAGGCATTACAAAGCTGTGTGGGATAATAGTATAATGGTCGGTCAGGGAAGATTAAATATGAAATTAGGATTTCAGCAAAATTATCGCCAAGAAGCTAATGATATTAGCAAGGGTGATATATACAATAACTATTTTTTTCTGCAAACAATTAATTACGATCTACAATACTTAATGCCTGAAAAGAAAGGTTTGCAAGTATCCTATGGAGTCAATGGTATGCAACAATCTTCAGAAGACCGAGGAATTGTTTACCTGATTCCTGAATATAATTTATTTGACTTAGGACTATTTTCCATGTTTAAAAAGACGTTTAAAAAATTATCTATTGCAGGAGGCTTGAGATTTGACAATAGATCATTCCATGCCAAAAACTTATATACAGATAGTATGGGGGTAAGGCAAAGTGGAAAAGATAATAATGCTACTGAAAGATTTGCAGCTTATCATTCAGATTTTTCCGGTTTTTCAGGGAGCATTGGTGCGGCCTATGATTTTTCAAAATATTTCTATGGCAAACTAAATCTCTC
>JAYTSC010000201.1:0-7158 GCA_043745885.1 Bacteroidota bacterium
TCCTCAAACAATTTATCCTTCGTTACCACCATAACTCGATTACCCTCTTTTAATGATTTACTTACAATAGAATAGGGCCCCGATACAATCATGTCGCCATCATTGATACCTTCTAAAATTTCAATATAATTCAGGTCTTGTATGGCCGTTTTCACTTTTACTTTTTTAACCTTATCATCTTTCTGTATCACATATACCACTTCTTCTATATCATCATCTGCACTGGTTGATTTTGCTTCGGTCTGCTCTGTTTTGGTATCTTCCTTTTTATCGCCGGGTGCTTTATCGGTTTTACTGTCGCGGGTAGTAACGGCATTTAAAGGAACCGTTAATACATTGTCTTTTGTTTTAGTTTGTATATCGGCACTGGCACTCATACCCGGACGAAAAGGAAAACTTTTGCCGGCACTAATTAAATCGCCATAGCTCTCGCGTAATAAACGGATATGCACTTTGTAATTGGTAACTTCTGTATTGCTATTGCTTACAGACAAGCCCGTATTGGGGTTGGCAATTTTGTACACTAGCCCTTTAAATTTTCTTCGGGTAAACGCATCTATTTCCACAACGGCGGTATCGCCCAATTTTATTTTAGGTATATCGTTCTCGCCCACATCTACCCTTACTTCTATGCTATGCATATCGGCCACACGCATCATTTCGGTTCCTACATTAAAACTGTTACCGGCAACACGCTCTCCTTTTTTTACATTCATCAAACTAATCATACCATCCATGGGTGCCGTAATGACCGTTCTGGATAAATCTTTGTCTGCTTTCGATAATTGTGCTTGTGCACCTTGTATAGATGCCTGGTTACTTTTTAGTCCTTCTTTGGCTGCATTGTAATTGGCTTGAGCCGTTAAATAATTTTGTTCAGACTGCTCAAAATCTGCTCTTGAAATGACTTTCTCATTCAGCAATTTTTTTTGTCTTTCATAAGAATTTTTTAAATTATCCAATACCGCTTTTAATCCGCCGAGGTTGGCAGTAGAATTCGATAGTTGGGCCTTGCTTTGGTTTACACCGGCCGCTACCTGGTCGCGCTGGGTAATGTATATGTCGGCATAAATTCTGGCCAGGATTTGCCCTTTTTTTACGGAATCGCCTTCATTAACGGTTAATTCTACAATTTCACCGCTAATATCGGGACTAACTTTTACTTCAATTTCGGGATATACTTTACCGCTGGCATTCACCGTTTCAATAATGGTTCTGAAAGAAGCTTTTTCGGCAGTTACTTTTATGCCTTCTTCCGTGCCGATTAATCCGCCTTTTTTTAGGCCTATTAACAATGCTATGATAACGAACAGACCAACAATTATCCAGATTAATTTCTTTTTCATGACTTTATTTGCTTACAGATATTGAACCAATGAATGCATAGTATCAGTTTGTATTACTATAGTTTAATTCCTTTCCCTTTATAAAATTCAAGCAATTTCATTTTAAAAATGTAATCGTATTGATTATTGAGTAGCTGCACTTTTGATCTTAATAGATTATTTTGGTTGGTGATTAAGTCCAGTGAACTTAATAAGCCAACTTCATATCTTTTTAAAGCAAACTCATACGCTTTTTGCGTACTCTCCACTGTTTTTTTACCGGCATTAAATTTTTGTAACGCTGTAGTAGCATTCGTGTAAGCGGTATATATATCTTGTTTAAGTGAAAGGTTACTCTGGGTTTTTTGTAATTCAACAGATTTTAAATTGAGTTTGGATATCCGATAATTGGTTCTGCCCTGGTAACTATTAAAAATGGGTATGCTTAGATTGAATCCAACATTTTGTCCAAAGTTGTTATCCACTTGTTGGGCCCAGTTATCCCATAACTCAGTAAAACCCCTAGTAGTTTGCGTGGTTTTATAAATGGGAGACTGTACATAATAATTTACATTGCTGAGGTTTATAATGGGTTCAGCACCTGTAATGGGTGAATAGCCCAAAAAATTAGCACCCGTAAACTTATTAAAAGAATTAGAAAAATTGGTTGAGAGATTACCACCCAATGTAAAAGTTGGATACATCTGCGATTTAGAAACCAATACATTTTTTTGTGCTGATTTTATTCTTAGTTCATTACCCTTTTGTAGTGGTTGGTACTCTAATGCCATCTGATAAACCGCATCGGGTTGCAAGTCGGCAAATGTTTCGATAGGTATCTGGTCAATCATGGGTGTTTCAATACCAAAAAGCACATCCGTTTCAAGGTTTAATAAACCACGAAGACTAAGAATATTTTGCTCATAGTTTCCTTTGGCTGTGTAATAATTACTGCTATCAGTTGCCAACTGGGCTTCAATTTCTGCCAGGTTTAATTCAGGTAAAACACCGGCATCCACCCTTTTCTTGGTTATTTGAAATTGGTTTTGCGTTTGGGTAATTTGTAATTTACTAATGTTTACCTGCTCTCTGGCAGCTAAAACCTGCAAGTAAAAAGTGGCTACATTAAATGAAACGTCGTTCTGTGCTTTTGCTACATCAGCCAATGCAGCCTGGGCATTAAACTGAGACACCAGTTGTGCATTTTTTAATCGGCCATTATTGTATAACTGTACGTTTGCATTCACACCAAAATTTTGGTATAAAAACTGCGAATTCACAAAATTATTGGTAGTAGGATCAATAGAACGTCCAAAACGCAGACCAGTTCCGGTATTTGCGTTCAGATTAGGGTAAAGATTGTATTTTGATTGTTTTACCAAAAGTGCCTGAATCCTAGCCTGAACATCGGCCTGTTGAATAGATATATTATATTGGAGTGCATGTTCAATACAATGCCTCAAATCCCAATTATCGGAAGCCCTTTGTGCATAGGTTTGTGAAAGACCTATAAAACATATAAGTATTACTAACTTTCTCATATATGACAAAATTAATGGATTATCTACCACTTGCCTAAATTTTAGACAGGCGGAAAAGAAGGCAGTTAAACCCTTAACAAACTGTTATGAAAGGTGTTTTATTGCTTCGAAAGCGGTTTCAAAGTCGGCAATTAGGTAGGCAGGCTCTTCCAGACCCACATAAAAACGTAAAGATCTGTGCTCGGGGTTTTCGGGCATAAACGCTTCGGACTGCATTCCGGCACATTTGGGAAGAATCAGCGATTCATGACCGCCCCAGCTAACTGCCATGAGAATATGTTTGAGCGATTCGCAAAATATTTCGATGGTTTTACTGCTTTGGGCTTTTAAGATGATGGTTAGAAGCCCACCGGCACCGGTCATCTGTTTTATGGCTAAATGGTATTGAGGGAAAGCCGGATCAAAGGGGAAAATAACCTGCTCTACTCTGGGATGGGCTTGTAAATATTTGAAAAGCTCAATAGCTGATTGACTGCTTCTTGCCAGCCTAACAGGAAGGGTTCGCAGACCCCTAATTAAAAGCCAGGCATTAAAGGGTTGAATGCCTGAGCCAATATTCATGTATTCGCTGTTAAAAATTCGCTTTATCCTATTTCTACTACCCGATAATACACCGGCAACGGTATCGCTATGTCCGGCAATATATTTGGTAGCGGATTGCAAAACAAGGTCGATACCCAATTCAATGGGTTTTTGGTAGAGAGGGGTACAATGGCTGTTATCGCAAATAGTGGTGATATTATTTTTTTTGGCCAGTTGCGCTACAGCTGCTAAATCTTGCAAATGAAAAAACCAACTATTTGGCGATTCCAAATAAATAAGGGTTGTATTGGGCTGAATGGCGTTGGCAAAATTTTCAATATCGATTCCATCAATATAAGTCGTATTAACTTGAAACCTGGGAAGTATTACTTCAAACATTCGCTTGGCCCAGGTATAGGGATTTTTTACACTTACTATATGATCCCCACTTTTTACATTCGCTAATACGGCAGCAAAAATGGCGGCTGCACCGCTATTCAAAACTAAACAGTCTTCTGCCCCATCCAGTGCGGCCAATTTTTTTCGAAGAATTTCAACAGTCGGATTTAATCCACGGCTATACAACCAGGTGGAATATTCGTCTTCAAAAGACTTACGTAAGTCGGCCACTTTTGAAAATGCAAAATTACTGGTTTGGATAATGGGTGGCGCAACGGCACGAAAATATTCGTCACGATCTTCGCCCAGTTCATTTAATATATAGGATAGATCCATTTATATTTCCTCCTTTCCTTTTGACAGAGGCAGGTTTGGTTTGTTCATTTTTTGGGCAACAAAATAGATTGCCATAAAAGCAACCAATACACCTACACCTACTAATGCGGTATCAGGCGTTTGCATGGCAATGCTTACACCCACAAAAATATAGGCTGCCATAAATATCATGGGTAACAATGGATATAATTTCATTTTATAAATACCGGTTCCATCTAAATGTTTGGTTCTTTTTCGAAGAATAAATATGGTGGCACTTGATGCAACCATTCCAAAGCAGTCTAAGAATATGGTGAAGTTGAGAATTTTATCAAAGGTTTGTGCAAAAAACAAAATCACAATACACATGGCAGCAAAAACAGTTAATGAAACCGTGAGTACGCCATTTTTGGAACTCTGTTTAGAAAACACTTTTGGTAAAGCGCCTTCATCACTCATTGCAAACATAACCCTCGGATTGCTCATCAATAAAGCGTTTACATAAGCCAGTACGCCAAAAAATAAGAAGAAAGAAAAAATATCGGCGCCTCTTTTTCCAAAAGTGTTTTGCATGAGTACATAGGCAATTTCTTTTTCGCCTTTCATGTTTTCGAAGCCAACAATTTGATAGTAACTCAGATTAGCTAAAAGATATAAGCCAATAATAATGGCAATTCCAATAAAAATACCTCGGGGAATATTTTTTGCGGGTTGGTCTACTTCATTTCCAAAGTTGATGGTTTGTTGGTATCCACCATAAGTAAAAGAGACGGCAATAAGACTTATGCCCAAACTTTGAATCCAGCTCATAGATGGTGCTGCTGTTGGTTGGGCTACTGCCTGAATATTTTGGACAATGGGCTGATGTGGAAAAAAAATGGCCAAAATCAACACAACGATCATACTAATTTTTATCAGCATCAATATATTCTGGGCTTTAGAACTCATCCGTAATCCCATGAGGTTAATACCATAAAAAATAAGTATGGCCACACAACTTATCAGAGCCTTGTCAATATCTGTCCAGATAAATTGGGGGAATAATTTGGTGAGGTATCCACTTCCAATTAAAGCCACGGCACTTAAACTGGCCGCATTACTTATGAGGATAATACAATTGATGGCAAACGCAATACTGGGATGATAGGCATAAGAAAATATTTTATAGTACCCGCCGGTAACCGGAAAGCGGCTGCCTATTTCTGCGTAAGTAAGTGCCCCACACAAAGCAAAGAATCCGCCTAATAGCCAAGCTGTAAAATATACCGAAGGTTCAATGGCATCTTTGGCGCTGGTTGCGGCTGTTCTAAAAATGCCCATGCCAATTACCAACCCAACAACAATCATCGTGAAACTGAAGAGATTGAGTTTTTGTTTTGCTTGCATATTTTTTATGTGGGTTTAAATGTAGGTTAAAAAGCTGAAAGCTAAAAGCAGAAAGCAGAAAGTAGAAAAGTAATAAGTAATGGTTAGCAGGTAAGTAGTAAATGGTTGAGCTGTTAACTAAGGGTGCAAAACTTAGGAAGAATTAAATTTTGTGGATTCGTTTCTGGAATTACATTTGCTGCGTATTTGGTTCCCGCTTTGGCGGGATTAAAAGGGAAGTCGGTGAAATTCCGGCGCTATCCCCGTAGCTGTAAGTTGTAAACGTGAAATGAGAAAGATGAGTAGGTAGAAAACAGTTGTAATTCTTTTACAATTTTGTTTCACCTCCCGCATATTTCATTCACGGCTGATGAATCTACATACCACTGTTGAAACGGCAATGCCGGAATAAATGGGAAGGTATTCATCAAGCCAATAAGCCAGAAGACCTGCCCTGTACAAACTAATTATTCACGGCTTTCGGGTGAAAAGCATGGAATTGTAAATTGCCGCTGCAGCAGCCATTTATTATTTCTCCGTTTTTTTATTTTCCTGAGAGCTCATTGTTTACCTTAAAAACAAACAACAATGAGCAAAAAATTAATGCTCCTATTTGCACTGCTTTCGGGCAGTACCGCCTTTGCACAAAAAGACAGTTTACCATCCACCCTGTTGGATGAAGTAGTGGTAACCGCCAATAAAATGGAACAAAAACAAAGTTCTACCGGCAAAGTAATTACCGTAATTAACAAAGAACAAATTGAAAAAAGTAATGGTAAAACGGTTGCCCAACTCTTAAATGAACAAGCAGGCATTACCATTAATGGCGCACTCAATAATGCCGGCACAGTGCAAACCGTTTATATGCGTGGCGCTTCGGCAGGAAGAACCTTAATATTATTAGATGGCATTCCTTTGAATGACCCCTCCACCATTACCACAGATTATGACCTGAATCTTTTTTCACTTAATGATGTAGAAAGAATTGAAATATGTAAGGGCGCTCAGTCTACCTTGTACGGAAGCGATGCCATTGCTGGAGTTATCAATATCATTACTATCAAAAAAGACGTACAAAAAGCTTTCAACATGAAAGCTACGGTAGCTTTGGGTAATTTATCTACTGTAAAAACCAATCTGCAATTATTTGGTAAAAAAGAAAAGCTTAGTTACTCGGTTCGCTTATCCAGATTGGCTACCAATGGTTTTTCATCAGCTTATGACAGTACAGGCAATAAAGATTTTGATAAAGACTTTTATGAAGGAATGGCTTCCAATGCACAGGTACAATACCAGTTATCGCCTTCTTTTTCTTTGAAAGCTTTTGCTTTGTATAGCCAATACAAAGCAGGAATTGACGCAGGCGTATTTGCTGATGAGAAAGATTATACCATTCGTAATACCTCTTTCATAAGCGGGGCCGGATTTAGTTATACAAAAGCCAGACTAAGTTTACATGGCAATTATCAATTTACAGAATTAAGTAGAAATTATTTAAACGACAGTGCTTATAAAACCAGCACGATTTATGAAGACAACCAATATTTCGGGAAATCACAATTTGTAGAACTGTATGCCAATTTGCATGTATCCAAATACATTACAGTACTTGCCGGCATAGATTATCGATACCATTCTTATAGCCAAGATTATTTTTCTATAAGTATTTATGGGCCCTATCGGAGTAAATT
>JAYTSC010000202.1:0-6908 GCA_043745885.1 Bacteroidota bacterium
TGGCGACATGATTGTATCGGGGCCCTATTCTATTGTAAGTAAATCATTAAAAGAGGGTAATCGAGTTATGGTGGTAACGAAGGATAAATTGTTTGAGGAGAAAAAAACGAAGAACTAAGAGGAGTTAGAAGTAAGAAAGGATAGTTGATGGATTTGGATGCTTAGCTTTTTTTTGAGTGTTATTTTTGCCACAGAAGGCACAGAATTTGTTGAATTAATCTGTGCCTTCTGTGGCAATTTTTTTTCACACCAATGTAACAAGTACGCCTCAATTCAAAACAGTAGGAAAATATCCCTACATATTCTATGTTTGTATAAATAAAGCGGCACAACATGCAATTTGGAATGATAGGTAGTGGCAGTTGGGCAACCGCGTTAGCAAAAATTCTTACAGATAACGGTAACACTATTCATTGGTGGGTACGAAATACCGAAACTATTCAATACATCAAAAAACGCAGACATAATCCAAATTACTTAAGCGGGACCTATTTTAATCCCGCTCAGTTATTATTAAACGATGATATCACAAAAGTGGTAGAACAATCTGAAGCATTGGTAATTGCCGTGCCCTCTGCGTATGTCGAAGATGCTTTTACACAAATACCGCCGGAGTTATTACAAGGCAAGAAAATTCTCTCGGCCGTAAAAGGAATCCTGCCTTCCGAAAATGAATTATTTAATGATTACCTGACCAAGCATGCCAACTTTCCGATAGCCAATTATTTTACTATTTTAGGGCCCTGCCATGCAGAGGAAGTAGCATCCGAAAAATTATCATACCTCACTTTTTCAGGTACCGATGAAGCCCAAACCAAAGAAATGGCCGGTTATTTTACAACCGAATACATGAATACCGTGGTAAATACCGATGTATGGGGCGTACAGTATGCAGCCGTATTAAAAAATATTTATGCCATTGGCGCCGGTATTGCTCACGGACTTGAATACGGCGATAATTTTTTAAGTGTGTACATTGCCAATTGCGCCAACGAAATGGTGAGGTTTTTAAAAACAATGAACCATATAGGTCTCAACGACTCTGATGCCCACAATTATGCCGCTTCTGTGTATTTAGGCGATTTGTTGGTTACCTGCTACTCATTATATAGCCGTAACCGAACTTTTGGTAATATGATAGGTAAGGGCTATGCTGTAAAAGCCGCCCAGTTAGAAATGAATATGGTAGCCGAAGGTTATAATGCCAGTAAATGTATTCATGTATTGAACGAAACCCTACAAGCCTCCATACCCATTGCCACGGCCATTTATAACATCTTATGGAACCAGCTACCCACAGAAGAAGGCTTTAAGCAAATAGAAACCTATTTGGTTTAAAAAAGTGTAATTTACAGTAAGCAGATATTTCGTAATCCTTCTCTGTGCCCATGCAATTAAAATAAGCAAGCAAAAGAGTAAACAATGTTGCTAAAGACTTACACTTAATAGAAGTCACCTCCCCCGCGGTGACTAAAAAATGCACGAAACAAAATTGAAGTAATAAAAGAGATAGAACAATAGCCAACACGAAGAGATAAACAGGTTACAACTTCCTTCCTAAGCATAAGCAGAGGCGAAGAGTTGGTCAACTCAAAAGTATACCACAAAATACCGCCTAATAAATTTGAGGCGGGGTTAATTCGGGAGGCTTTACGGATACTTTTCATAGTGTTGATGGTAGCAAGAAAGGCCACTTTCAAATTGTATTTTTTATGACAAATTTTTTATAACGACAAAGTATATATTCATTCATTCATTTAATTTTTCTTTTTGCTTCGCTTGTTTGCGTATTGCTTTTGAAAAATTATACTGAAAATGACATAACAATTATATTTAATCAAATCTGAATATAAACCATGCGCTATGTATTTTTATTTGCAATAAGCATTATCTTTCTGACAAATTATTCTATCGGTCAAGCACCAAAGAGTATACTAGCTGCTCTTACTTCTCCTATTTTATTTAAAGGGGATGATAAAACTGCTTACCGCGACCCAGCTATATTATATCATAACAATAAATTTTACCTGTTTTTTACACTTGTAAAAGTAGAAAATGATGGTAAAGTATATTCATATATAGCAATGAGCCAATCTAGGGATTTACTTAAATGGTCGGATATAAAATTAGTAACGCCCCGCGATCAGAACCTGGATTACTGCAGCCCAGGTAATGTAATACGGTATAAAAAAGAATGGGTGTTGTGTTTACAAACTTATCCTCGTCCAAACTATACGTCTGATCAAATGCCACGTTTTGGTACTAATGATGCAAGGATATTTACCATGCACAGCAAAAATCTCTCCGACTGGAGTAAACCTGAATTAATAAAAGTAAAAGGTCAAAATGTTTCCGAAAAAGAAATGGGCAGGATGATTGATCCTTATTTATTGGAAGATAAAGATGTACCAGGAAAATGGTGGTGTTTTTACAAGCAAAACGGAGTAAGCATGTCTTATTCCCATGACCTTGTCCACTGGACATTTTTGGGCCACACAGAATCGGGTGAAAATTCTTGTGTGCTGGTAGAAAATAACGAATATGTCCTTATCCATTCACCTAAAAATGGTATTGCCGTAAAACGATCTGGGGATTTAAAAAACTGGCACGACTGGGGCAACCTAATCACTCTAGGACAGTCAGAATGGGATTGGGCTAAAGGAAGAATTACGGCTGGCGTTGTTTTAAATCTCAAGAATAATGAAATGTTTGGCAAGTATGTATTATTTTTTCATGGGTCAGGACCTTTAACAGAAGAGCAAGGCGATTTTGATAAAAATGCTTCTATAGGTATTGCATGGAGTGACGATTTGATTAATTGGATTTGGCCTGGCAAGTGCAGTAAATAATTTAAAATATCCTGATGGAAATACTTATTCTTCTTGCTGTTATCATGACGTTTACTGATTTTGAAGCATTTACACAGAAAGCTAATGTCCTTAACCACAAAAAAATAGTTATTAGGCATTTTGGCAATGATTCATAATGGTATCAGGATAATATTCCTTTTTTTGACTGCTCAGATAAAGATCTGGAAAATGTCTATTATTATCGCTGGTATTTGTTTATGGCTCACTTTAGAAATTTAGGCAAAGACGGGTATATTGTTACCGATTTTTTAAATGTCATTAAGTGATACCTGAAGCCGTAGAATTCATTAAACGATACTACAAATCAAAATGATAACAGGGTCAGTTTAAGTGATTTTTCCATTTGGCAAGCCTTTTCTCTATCTTCCGCAGGTAGTCCAAAATTAAATTAAACACAATAATGATAGGCAAATATTCTTTTCGGGAGATATTGAGTGGAAGAAAGATGTATTTCCATAGAACGTTCGTATATTTATAAATATCAATTATTCGAGAAACGCAGTGACCTCTGCCAGTGACACTGCAAAGAATAAAAGCATAAAACAAAGTGCATCACCAAACGAAAAATTATTACAACAGGCTATGAGAGAGGCGTTGAGGAAAGAGCCGGCTAAGGCATAAAAAAATATTACTATGGCAATAGACACAGGAGATTTAACTGATAAAACCCATAATGCTATTATAATTGAAGCAGAGCGTTTCGACCATAATTTAACTTTGCAATTTGGCTTGCTGTCTTATGAATGCGAAGATGAAAAAGAATTTATTGATAAATCAAAAATATTAATAAAAGCATTTTTAAAATTTACTAATGCACAAATTGATGATTTATTTTATGGCGAACCACCTCTCAAAAAATCTTTTCATGTAGCACTACACAAAATTTTAGATAATATTTTAAAATTAAAGTAGTGAAGAAAAAAAATGAAACTGTTTTATACAAAGCATTACTCCTTGATGGCGAAATGGAGCAAGAGCTCTTCAAATTTAAATTAGAAGAACATATTACTTATTGGAAAGATGGCTCAAAAAAATTGAAAATGATTTTGTATTTGTTTTAACGGTAAACAATGGTGATGCAGCAATGCTTATAAATAATAAAGAAGACGAAATATTTTATAAACGAAGACGCCGGCAAAAAATAAAAAACGAATGGCGAGTAAATTATAAGAGTAATATTGAAATCATATTACCTCAAATGGTAAATGATTAAGCGAACGATTACTTTCCTTTAGCAAGGGTTTGCATCAAAAAAGAAACATATACAATAAATGATAAATAGAAATACATCAGCACCCATATCCTAGCCACGGACTATAAAAATGGAAAAAATATTTTATTTCTAAGCATTCTCTCGAAGAGGACTAAGCGGGTTAGCAAAAAGAGGTATATCTCTTCCATGGTGGAAGATTTAGAAAAGGATACAGCCAATTTTACTTTGGTTATAAACAATTTTTCTACAAACCAGCAACGTTTTACGAAAATACTTCAGGGATTTGACCAATACAGAAGAGAACATTCTGATACATGGGCAGATCTCTTTGTACAATCAGTACATGCAGGGTTTGCTGATTTTATTAATACAGACCGAACTTTGCAACAACTATAAAATTCCGGTGGCTCAAGATTTATTCGAAATAAAAATGTAGCCAATGGATCAATAGAATACGATGCAGCAATAAAAGATTATTATAATGAAGATAGAGTTTTATCAAAAGCTCAAGACAAGTATATCGAAACAGTGAATCATTTATGGAGTTTCAGAGAAATGTGTAAAGACATGGGCATTACGCAATTTTATAAAAGGACTACACAACCGTTCACTAAAAATTGTTGGATTAATAAAGATGATGCCTCATTTGATTATTTATATAATAACATATCACTATTCAATTATTTCCTTGTTGCAAATGGCAATCAACTAGTTGAAACCAAACTAAAAGCTGCCTATTTTATAGTATTACTGAAAAAAGAATACCAGCTATAACCGTATGTAATTAATGACCACTGGTTTTGAAATTTCTTCCCCACATAGTCTCTTATTTGGTGTCTCTAAGATTTAATTTTGTTTTTGCTTAGCGTGAAAAAATTGCTCGCAAAGCCGCAAGGGCGCAATTTATTTCAAAAGCTTACTTACCTCTTTTGTGTACCAAATGGGGTCTATGGAAGAAGAAATCAAAAAATATAATCCAGCCGTAAATAATTACTTTGATGTTCCCTGACAATAGTTTGCACAATTTCTTTATTAACAGTATTGTCTTTTGTTGAAATCAAAATTCGGATACTAAATGCCCTTAATGCGTCTGCTACACTCAAGGTGCCTTCTGCACTGTCTTTTCTGCCATTGAAGGGGTACACATCCGGGCCCCGTTGGCATTGTGTATTAATGTTAATACGGCCAACCTGGTTGGCGAGTTCATCAATTAAGTGTCCAATTATTTTTGGGTTATTTCCAAATATGCTCAACTGCTGTCCAAAATTTGACTGTACGATATACTTAATCACCTCCTCAATATTTTTATAGGGAACGATGGGTACCACCGGACCAAACTGCTCTTCAGCATACACCCTCATTTTTTCATTCACAGGGTATAATACAGCAGGATAAAAAAATGTATCCTTTACAATACCACCATTTTCATTAATTATGGCCGCACCATATAGTTTGGCATCATTTACCAGATCGGTTAAATAATCTGTTTTGCCAGGCTCCGGAAGGGGTGTGATTTTTACGTCCTTCTCCCAAGGCATCCCACATGTTAATTTAGCCACAGCCGCTGTAAATTTATGTATAAAGCTGCCTGCTATATTTTCATGCACAAAAATAATTTTAAGTGCAGTACATCGCTGCCCATTAAATGAAAGGGATCCGGCTACTGTTTCATTTACTGTGGTATCAATATCTGCATCCGGTAAAATAATGGCAGGGTTTTTTGCATCAAGCCCTAGCACACTTCTCAGGCGATGAGGCTTTGGATGCAATTTTTTTATATCACTTGCTCCTTTGTTTGTTCCAATGAATGCAAATACATCAATCCTTCCCGTTTCCATCAATACACCTACCGTCTCTCTTCCTTTACCATAAATAATATTGATAACGCCTTTTGGAAAGCAGTCTTTAAAAACATGCAACAAAGGCTTTATAAACAGCACACCATACTTTGCAGGTTTAAATACCACGGTATTTCCCATTATCAATGCAGGAATCAACGTAGTGAAAGTTTCATTCAAAGGATAATTATATGGTCCCATACACAATGCAACTCCCAACGGTACCCGGCGTATTTGTGCAATGATACCTTCTTCATTTTCAAATTTCGAGTTGCGGTGATCGAGGCTTTTTAATTCTTTAATCGTGTCTTCTATATAAATACAGGTTCGGTCAAATTCTTTTTCACTGTCAGGTAAATTTTTCCCAATCTCCCACATTAATAATTTCACTACATCTGCTCTTTGTTTTTTCATCTCCCATAAAAAATTTTCCACATGGGCAATCCTTTTAGTAATGCTCATAGTAGGCCATATCCCGGTTCCGTTATTATACGCAAGTACAGCAGCATCTAATGCTTCTAAAGATTCTTTTTCTGTTAACAAGGGCGTGCTTCCAATAATATTTTTTTCGTTACCATTTCCATTATTTATGCTAACCGGCGATACTACTTCATTCATTGGGCCATTCCACATTTTGAGTTCGCCATTTACCAGGTATTCCCGTTGTTCAATAAAACCACCTAATTCCCATTGCGGTGGAATTTGATCAATTAAAGGAAAAATATTTTCAAGCATTGGTATAGATTTTAGTGAGTAATCAATTTTTGGAAATGAAAAATATACAACATCGTAATCATCACAATTGTTTAATCTTAATGACAGGAAAATTACTTAATGGTTATAAAATAAACTAATCTCGTGATAGTTACTTCGCTATGAACTATTTCAGCTCATCGTAATTGTTACACGTAAGCAAATCCAATTACAAAAATATAGCAAAAGGAAAATAAACCAACATTTCTGTAAGGGTGTGTAAATAATTCATGG
>JAYTSC010000203.1:0-2606 GCA_043745885.1 Bacteroidota bacterium
AGCTTTGGACATTCACTTACACGACACTTATTTTGTGGTAGGACACTTCCATATTGTAATGGGTGTGGCATCTATGTTTGGAATGTTTGCCGGTATCTACCATTGGTTTCCTAAAATGTATGGGCGTTATTTAAATAATACGCTAGGATATGTTCATTTCTGGGTAACGATTGCAGGTGCCTATATGATTTTCTGGCCAATGCATTATATGGGTTTAGCAGGAATGCCAAGAAGATACTATGATTATAGTATTTGGGAAAGTTTTAAACAGTTTGGTGAACTTAATCGTTTTATTAGTACAGTAGCGATGATTGTTTTTGCTGTTCAGTTATTATTCTTATTTAATTTCTTCTATTCTATTTTCAAAGGTAGAAAAGTAACTACCCTGAATCCATGGGGATCTAATACATTAGAGTGGACTACACCATTACGCCCAGGGCATGGAAACTGGCCCGGTGAAATTCCTGAAGTGTACAGGTGGCCATATGATTATGGTAAAGATGGAAAAGAATTTATTTCTCAAACCACACCGGTTGGGGCAGACGAAAGTCATCATTAATTCATTATCCCGATTGAAGTAGTTAATTCATTCGGTTGCAAATAATAGTCAATGCTCCCGTATCATCGGGAGCATTGTTTTTAATCGCAGATTTCAGTGATATTAATAACAGATTTCACGGATTTTAATCGCAGATAAGGCGGCTTTTATATGACAAGTACAGTGAATACAACGGGGTCCACCAGTTTTACATTGGCTTCTAAAGTCAAGGATTATTTTCAGCTGATTAAATTCACCTTGAGTTTTACAGTTGTATTCTCCTGCGTGATCTGTTACCTATTGGCTCCGAATATTGTAACTTATAATTGGGGAATGATTGGCCTTTTGTTTTTAGCCGGTATGATGGTTACAGGTAGTGCCAATGCAATTAACCAGGCAGTTGAAAAAGATACTGATGCAATGATGAAGCGAACCGCATCCAGACCGGTTGCTGATGGGAGAATGAGTCAGCAGGAAGCTTATATTTTTGCTGTTATCACCGGTTTAACAGGCATTTTTATGATGGGCTGGTTCTTTACCGGGGATGATAATAGTTTTAATTGGAATGCGTCTTTGTTATCGGGCTTTAGTTTATTCTTATATGCATTTATTTATACGCCACTTAAGAAAGTAAATTCAATTGCGGTATTGGTGGGTGCTTTTCCAGGTGCCTTGCCTTGTTTAATAGGCTGGGTGGCAGCTACCAATATGATCAATCCCTTTGGAACTGTTTTTGCCAATGGCAAAGAATTTTCAAATGCAGGGGGATGGATCTTGTTTGCTATTCAATTTATCTGGCAGTTCCCACATTTTTGGGCCATTGCCTGGGTAGCTCATGCAGATTACAGCAAGGCAGGTTTTAAACTATTACCGGCAGACAAAGGACCTACAAAATTTACGGCCGTTCAGGGAATCATGTATTCGGTTTTGATGATACCCATTGGAATTTTGCCTTACTATTTCGGCATGACCGGGCAAGTAAGCATGTGGATCTTAATAATATCGAACCTGTTCATGATTTTTCAAAGTATACGACTGTATAATGAAATGAATGCAAAAGCCGCTAGAAGGGTAATGTTCAGTAGCTATATTTATTTGCCCATAGTATTATTGGCTCTTTTAGCAGATAAGATTAGTTAATTAGTATTTATCCTTTGATAATTAGTAATTAATATCAGTAAAAAGATGTTGTAAACAGAGCAGAAACAAGAATAATAAGAAATCAATTATTAACTATTAATTACTAATTAAAAATGATCGCCGTGCAAGCTAAGGAATCAACAAAAATTCATCCATATAAGTTCACTCTTTGGGTGGCCATGGGAAGTATTGTGATGATGTTTGCAGCACTAACCAGTGCCTACATTGTTAAAAAAAATGGAAGTAGCTGGCTTGAATTTGACTTGCCCAGGGTTTTTTGGTATTCAACCGTTACCATTCTCCTTAGCAGTTTAACCATTCACTTGGCTACAAAAGCATTTATTGCCAGAGAAATGGGTAGGTATCGTGCTTTAATTACCTTAACTGCTTTATTAGGGGTTACATTTATTGGGTTACAAATTATGGGATTTGAAAGCCTAGAAAGTAAACAGATTGCATTTACCGGATCCAAAAGTAACTCAGCAGCCTCTTTTTTGTTTGTGATTACCGGATTGCATATCGTGCATGTTTTAGGTGGAGTAATTGCTTTATTGGTTATTTTTATTAAGGCATATGCTTCTAAAATCAAGAATTACAGCAGTTTACCTATAGAATTGGTAGGCACTTACTGGCATTTTGTAGATGCAATCTGGGTATATTTATTTATATTTTACAACTGGATAGGCTAGTTGAAGAAAAAGTTGAACTTTATTCGCTTTTTTCCAACAGTAGCCAATATTTTTGTAACGAAATTTTAGAACTTAATCATGTCTACAACAACAACTGTTACCCCAACCAAGTTATGGAGCGGCGGAAAAAGCCCATTCAACGTAGAATACGGCAAATTGATGATGTGGTATTTTTTGATGAGTGATGCTTTCACATTTGGCGCATTCCTGATTTCTTATGGCACCATCCGTTTTTCAAC
>JAYTSC010000204.1:0-2951 GCA_043745885.1 Bacteroidota bacterium
CAGCAAAAAGTAAGGACTCATTGGGATGAAGAACAGCAGAAATGGTTTTTTTCAATCTCTGATGTAATAGCAATACTTACGGAAAGTGTTGACCCATTGGCTTACTGGCGAAAATTAAAGGAACGGCTGAAAAAAGAGGGAAATGAAACCGTGACAAACAGTCACGGGTTGAAAATGAAAGCCGCTGATGGCAAAATGCGGATGACAGACGTGGCCGATACAGAACAACTTCTTCGTCTAATTCAATCCATCCCATCTGCCAAAGCTGAACCCTTTAAGCAATGGCTAGCTAAAACAGGCTACGAAAGGATGCAGGAAATAACTGACCCCGAACAAAGCCTTGACCGGGCAAGAGAAAACTGGCAAAAATTGGGAAGAACTGAGAAGTGGATACAGCAAAGAATGACAGGCCAGGAAACCAGAAATAAATTGACTGATTACTGGCAAGAAAGCGGTGTAAAAAAAGGAGATGAGTTTGCTTATCTCACCAATATCATTCATAGTGAATGGACAGGATTATCTGTCAAAGATCATAAAGACCTGAAAGGATTAAAAATGCAAAACCTCCGCGACCATATGAGCGAAGCAGAATTAATTTTCACTGCGCTTGCAGAGTTATCTACAAGGCAAATAGCAGAAACAGATGAAGCAAAAGGGGTGAAACAAAATGCAATTGCCGGAAAAAAAGGCGGAAAAATTGCAAAAGATGCGAGGCATGCGTTAGAACAAAAGACAGGGAAAGAAGTAATTACCGGAGAAAACTTTCTGCCATCTTCAAAACAAAAGATTAAAATAAAACGATAAATCTTTTCAATAGTATCTTCCAACCCTTCTTCACCACCAAACCCACAGGGCAGGGAATAGGATTGGGGTTGAGTTACGATATTGTAAAAGCGCATTGCGGTGAGTTGAAAGTGGAAACAACAGAAGGAGAAGGCCTGCCTGCCGGACAGGCAGGTTCAACATTTATTATTCAATTACCAATTCAATAATATGAGTAATATTAAATTATTTGAAAGCAAACAAATGCGTTCTGTTTGGAATGAAGAGAAACAGAAATGGTATTTCTCTGTACAGGATGTTATTGAAGTTCTTACAGACACTGTTGATGCAAAAGATTATATATAGAAGATGAAAAAACGTGACGCTGAATTAAATTCCAACTGGGGGACAATTTGTCCCCTGGTTGAAATGGTAGCTGAAGATGGCAAGAAACGAGAGGTTCAGGCTGCAAACACACAAGGCCTGCTCCGCATCATCCAATCCATTCCATCTCCCAAAGCTGAGCCTTTTAAACTTTGGCTGGCACAAGTGGGCAGTGACAGGTTGGAGGAAATTGAAAATCCTGAACTGGCTGCTCAAAGCACAAGGGAACTATACAAACTCAAGGGCTATCCTGATGACTGGATAGAAAAACGGATGCGCAGCATTGCCATAAGAGAAGAACTTACGGATGAATGGAAAAAAAACAATGTAAAACTTCAAAAAGAATATGCAATACTTACTGCCGAAATTTCAAAAGCAACATTTGGTATAGTTCCATCGCAACACAAAAAAATAAAAGGGCTCGCCAAATAAAACCTAAGAGACCACATGACGGATTTGGAGTTAATCTTCTCCATGCTTGGTGAAGCTTCTACCACAGTCCCGCTCAGATTAGCGGGATTAAAACAAGAAAACCAAAAGGCTTTATTGAAAATAAAATAGCAGCCAAACAAGGCGGAACTGTAGCAGGTAACGGAAGAAAAGAACTTGAAATTAAAACAGGGGAAAAAGTAGTGAGTAAGAAGAATTTTTTTCCCACATCAAAACAAAACAAAAAATTGAAATAAGAATATGAATGATTTCTTAAAAATATTTCAACCAATCTTCACCACCAAACCCACCGGGCAGGGAACGGGATTGGGATTGAGTTTGAGTTATGATATAGTAAAAGCGCATGGGGGAGAGTTCAAAGTTGAGACCAAGGAAGGGGAAGGAACTACGTTTATTGTGGTATTACTTGCCATTGGTTAGTCGATCTAGATAAAAATGCCTATAAATTAGTTTAAAAGTATTACTTTTAGATATTATTTATATCAATTAGTTATATAAATGTACTAAAAAATGATCAACCGTTCTTTGTTCGAGCCTTTAGTGCAGCATTTGAAATTGCGGCAGGTGACTGTTATTACTGGCATGAGACGTGTGGGAAAAAGTACGGCTGCCAAATACTTGTTTGAACAAGTAAAACACAACAACAAACTATTTCTCGATTGCGAAAGAGTTGAAGTAAGGCTGTTGTTGAATCGACCAGATTATGAAAGCATTGTAGATGAGTTGCAACTAATGGGTCTAGACTTTTCAAAACCCTGCATGATAGCATTGGATGAAATTCAGCTTGTTGAAAATTTACCTAGCTTAATCAAATACATCTATGATACCTACCGAATTAAATTTATTGTAACAGGCTCAAGTGCTTACTACATGAAAAATCAATTTTCTGAAAGTTTGGCTGGGCGAAAAAAAATTTTTGAAATGTACCCGCTTAGCTTCCTAGAATTTTTGCACTTCAAAAATAAACTTGTTCCTGATTCCCTAAAATACGCTTGGCAACCTTTCAATAAAGCATGGCACAATCACTATCATTCATTGTACGAGGAATATATTCAGTTTGGAGGATTTCCGGAAGTGGTGTTGCAGGAAGCCCAAGGTTACAAAGAAGATTTATTAAGGGATATCATTAACTCCTATATTGAACTGGATGTTAAATTATTATCTGATTATTCAGTAAGTGAAGAGTTATACAAACTTGTTAAACTTTTGGCGGCTAGGGCGGGCAATAAAATTGAGTATTCAAAAATGGCAAGTGTAGCAGGTATCAATCGCCAAAAGATAGCTTCCTATATTCAATTATTAGAGCACACCTATTTAATTTATTTGGTGAAACCGTTTACAAAAAATATTGATAA
>JAYTSC010000205.1:0-2446 GCA_043745885.1 Bacteroidota bacterium
AAAGAAAACAGCTATGAAAAACTACTATTTAACTTTACTTTTTACAGTTTTTTGTTTGAACAATTCAGTGCTTGCCAATACAAATAAAGATGATATTATTGGTATTTGGCTTAATGCAAATGGGAAGGGTCAGGTACAGATATACAAAGAAGGAGATAAATATTTTGGTAAATTATATTGGCTTAAAGAACCCAATGGTCCAAAAGGCAACCCCAAAATGGATATCAATAATCCCAACCCGGCCTTAAAAAACAAACCCTTACTTGGTACAATGCTCTTACGTGGATTTGTTTTTGATGATGGTGAATGGAAAGGTGGCCGTATATATGACCCGGAGAATGGTAAGGACTATAAATGCTATATCAAACTAAAAGATTCAAAGACGCTTGCCATGAGAGGATATATTGGCATTTCATTATTAGGCAGGACTGAGGTTTGGACGAGAGTGAAATAAGACAAGTTAGAAGTATGGAGTTAGAAGTTAGAAGTTTTAAAACTCCAGACTCCTAACTCCAGACTTTTATAATATTCCTTTGGTAGAAGGTAAATAATTTGAAAGAGGGTCTCTTTTTATAGCCATCCTGATTGCTTTAGCAAATGCTTTAAAGATGGCCTCAATTTTATGGTGTTCATTTTCTCCTTTACATTCGATATTAATATTACATTTTGCCCCATCGCTGAAAGATTTGAAGAAGTGAAAAAACATTTCTGTTGGCATTTCACCAATTTTTTCTCTATTAAATTCAGCATTCCATACAATCCAATTTCTACCGCCAAAATCAATGAGTACTTTGGCTTCTGCTTCATCCATGGGCAGTGCAAATCCATATCGTTCCATTCCTTTCTTATCTACTAATGCCAGAGCAAATGCTTCTCCCAGTGCGATACCGGTGTCTTCAATTGTATGGTGTTCATCAATCTGTAAATCGCCTTTTGTTTGGATGGTTAGATCCATTTTACCATGGCGCGCAATCTGGTCAAGCATATGATCAAAAAAACCTAATCCTGTTGAAATGTCTGTTTTTCCATTGCCATCCAAATTCAACTCAATCTTTATTTTTGTTTCATTTGTATTTCTTTCATGAACCACCTTCCGAAGACCTAGTTTAAGGAATTTATAAATTTCAGACCAACTATCCGTTTCCTTAGCTATGGTATTTCGCAAAGAAATTTCCTGCGCTGCTGTTAAGGTATGAAGAGGTGATCGAAAGTAAATAGCTTTACAACCCAAATTTTTTGCTAGTTGAATATCACTCCACCTATCTCCAATTACAAACGAATTAGTAAGATCGAAATCAGGATTATTCATCAAATGTTTTAACAACTCCGTTCCCGGTTTTCGAGTAAGATGGTTATCACTTGCAAATGTTGTATCAATAATTATTTCATCAAATAAAAAACCTTCACCCTTCAATGTTCGTAACATTAAATTATGATAGGGTTGAAAATCAGATTCAGGGTAGCTAGCCGTACCTAATCCATCCTGATTAGTTACCATTACTTTGTAATAATCCAGTTCCTCGGCAATTTTGGCTAATGCAGTAATGCTACCGGGAACAAAAGAAGTTTTGTCTGTACTGTCGATTTGAAAATTACTTTCCGGTTCCACCAATACAACGCCATCCCTATCTATAAAAAGAATCCGCTTCATTTTTTATTTTAGTTTACTTCTTACCGTTTTTACTTCCGCCGGAGTTACTGCAGAGGCCTTATTGGTCCAACTCTTCCGAATATAAGTTACTACATCTGCTATCTGTAAATCGGTTAGTTCAGCATGAGGGGCCATATTATTGCTATATTCTTCCCCATCAATTTCAACTCTATCCGTCATACCTTTTAATACGATTTTGATCAGCTTTGCTTTATCTTTTCCCTGAACAGCACTTGCACCATCTAACGGAGCATTTAAATGAGGAACGCCGCCGCCATTAACTTGGTGACAAGCCAAACACTGTTGTAAATAAACGGTTTTCCCTCTATTTAATGATAATTGTAAACTTGAAGAAGGTGTAGTAACCGTTGTTTTTGTTTTTGAAGGTGCAGCCTGAAAACTCATAAGTACCAATACTAACCCGATCCAACCAATCAATTGCTTCATTACTTTTTTTTATTTTCCGTTATAAATTATGCGATACACTGATCCTTTGGCATCGTCTGTTACAAACAAAGAACCATCCGGACCCTGTGCTAATCCACAAGGGCGATGTTTTGCATCACCGGGGCTCTTTACTTCTGCAAGCCCTGAAAAACCATTCGCAAAAACTTCCCACTCACCTGCCGGTTTCCCATTTTTAAAAGGCACAAACACTACATAATAACCTTCCTGGGGAAGTGGTGCCCTGTTCCAAGAACCATGAAAAGCAATAAAAGCTCCATTTTTATATTTTGCAGGAAACATATTTCCTGTATAGAATAATAAACCATTCGGTGCCATATGTCCGGGAAA
>JAYTSC010000206.1:0-2842 GCA_043745885.1 Bacteroidota bacterium
TTTTAATTTCTTCTGCTGTTAAACGTTGTACACTCAAGGGTGTTTCTAAAGTAGCAGCTCTTGCCGTACGCCTGTTGGTTTTAACAACCACTTCTTTTAATGAGGAAGCTTCCGCATCCATCTCTATGCTGATACTGGTTTCATTGCCCGAAGTCAAGATCAGGTTAAAGAGGGTATTTTTTTTGTAACCTAGTGATGAAAAATCAACGGTTATAGAAGAAAGAGGTAAAGCGGTGATTCTGAAAAAACCCAGACTATCAGAAACATTTCCTTTTGTAGTACCCACTACCGAAACATTTACATTTGCAAGCGGCTGTTGCGTAAGTTTATCGATGATTTTGCCTGATAAACGACCTGTATTCTGTGCCTGAGACGAAAAAGCGAGTAATACGAAAGCAAGGGTAAGACGTCTGGGATTTTTCTTCATATGGGTATAACAATTCAATCTATTCATTGTTCAATTTTCAGTACAAAAATTAATCCTTTGTAGGTACTTATTAAGTTTTTAATAGGTTACTCTATGTTTTTCCTAAATGCCTATGTGTTAAAGAAATAAACACATAGAAACAATAGGATATAAAGGCCAGATAGGTCTATTTCAAGAGGTGTCTTTACTAGGAATATACCTTAACTTTTTAAGGAAAATAATTGAAGAGCCGCCTTTCGAGAGGGTATCCAGGCAGCCAATATAGCAATCAAAACGATGGTGGCGAACACCAATAAATAATCGGCGGGCAACATTTGCACAGGGTAATAATCAATGATAAAAGTATTACCCCCCAGTTTTATCAAGTGAAATTGAATTTGAAGCCAACAAATAAGTGTTGCTAAAAGCATACCACCCAACCCACCTAAACCCGACAACAACAAGCCTTCTGTGAGAAATATTTTTTGAATGGTTAGATCATTGGCGCCCATTGCTTTTAAAACAGCAATGTCTTTTTGCTTTTCTATTACCAACATGGTTAATGCGCCAATCATATTAAACGCTGCAACCATCATAATTAATGTTAAAATGCCATAGATAACCCATTTTTCTATCTGCATTACACTATACAAACTTTTGTTTTGCTCATACCTTGATTCCACCAAAAAATAGGGTCCCAATATTGTTTGTAATAATTTTTTTACTTTTTTAGGATCAGCTGATAATTTCATTTCTACGGCACTGAATTCATCGGCAGACATATTCAACATATACTTAACAAATGCCAGATTACTGAAAACATAAGTATTGTCAAAGTCTTGTTCTACTTTAAAAGTACCCATTGGCATAATGCTAAAAGCAAGTAACCCATCAGCATCCATAAGTCTGGAAGCCTCTCTATTAGGCAAGTAAATGGTGGCAAGGAATTGTCCGGATTCAATATTCAGTCCGGCTGCATTTTCAATACCGATACCCACCACCAGTTTGGGATCTGCCAATGTACCTAATTCAAATTTACCTCGGGGGATATGATTGGGAGCACTTATTTTATTGATGGATGTATATTGTGCATCTACCCCTTTTATGGATACAATGGTTTGTAATGCACCACTCAAAACTGCCTTTTCTTCCGCAACAAAACTGAGAATTACAACCCCAGTAGTGTTCTTGATCTGTTTAATTTTTTCAGCAGAAAGATGCAATGTTTTTCCTTGTGCGGGAACGATACGCATATCGGCGTAAAAATCGGTATACAATCCTTTAACCAAACCTTCGAAGCCATTAAAAACACTTAATACAATAATCAAGGCGGCACTACAAACTGCAATAGCAGAAATGCTGATCCAAGCAATAATATTTACTGCATTCGTAGACTTATTAGACCTGAAATAACGCCAGGCAAAAAGCAGATTCATTGGCTTGTTTATGGGGATCTAGTATGACTATTGTATACTTAAAAAGCTTGGCCTATTCTTCTTTTTTATCTTTATTGATTTCTTTAAAAACCGCTTCCATTTTGAAGACATAATCCAATGTGTCATCATGATAAAAATGAAGTACGGGTATTCTACGCAATTGGTGTTTAATCCTTTCTGCCAATTCTTTTTTTATCTCCCAGGCCCTTGACTCGATATTTTTCATGGTCACTGCTGCATCTTTTACCTGAAAAAGGCTCAGGTAAATGCGGGCTTCTAAAAGATCAGGGGTTACCTTAACAGAGGAGATTGATACCATACCTCCATCAATCATACCCAAACCCAAACGCCTGAAAATGTTGTTCAATTCTTCCTGCAACGCCCCTGCCACCTGCTTTTGACGCTTACCCTCTTCCATATTCTAACATTTGATTGACTACAAAATTACTTACTTTGCTTCGTTTTAAAGGTTTTACATTTTATGAAGCGATTTTCACGCATACTTTTTTACCTCAGAAGCCAAAAAAAGAATATTGCACTGTATGTGCTATTTAACCTTTTATCTATCTTGTTTTCATTGGTTTCGCTGGCCATGTTGGCGCCATTTTTACAAATGTTGTTTGGAAAAGAAAAATTACTAAATATTCAACCTGTATGGAGCTTTTCCGCATCAGGCATATTAGACTATTTAAAATATACCGTTAGTCAATTAATCAGTCAACACAATGAAGTGTATGCATTGGCTGCTATTTGCGTAATTATTGTAGTGTCTATATTCTTTAAAAATTTATTTACTTACTTATCTTTTCGGGTATTGGCTCCCATGCGAAATTATGTAATGACCAAGCTGCGGTCTGATTTATATGCTAAAATATTAGCGTTACCTATCGGTTTTTTCACTGAACAACGCAAAGGCGATATTATTAGTAGAATGAGTAATGATGCCAATGAAGTAGAATGGAGTGTGATGAGTACTTTGGAAGGTTTGGTTCGTGACCCT
>JAYTSC010000207.1:0-4597 GCA_043745885.1 Bacteroidota bacterium
GTTTTTCAGAAGGGTTGCTACAGCTTACGCAGAAGTACATTAACAGGCAAAGGGTGAGGATCTTTCTCATATGTGTTTGTTTTAAGTAAAAAATAAAGAAGTATTGAACAAAATACTGTTTATAAATAAGAAATGCAACAAAAAAGTCCCCGCCTTATTAAGACAGGAACTTTTCATATAAAATGTTTTTTTGAAAATTTATTTAACTTATACCAACATGCGCAAAGGCTCTTCCAGCAAGCTTTTCAGGGTTTGCAGGAAAGCTGATCCCGTAGCACCATCCACTGCACGGTGATCGCAACTCATGGTTACTTTCATCAGATTGCCGGGAACCACCTGCCCGTTTTTAACTACCGGCACTTGTGAAATACCACCTACTGCAAGAATGCACGAATCGGGTGGATTAATAATGGCAGTGAACTGGTCAATGCCAAACATACCCAGATTAGAAATGGTAAATGTGCTTCCTTCCCAATCAGCAGGTTGTAATTTTTTATCTTTTGCTTTCTGGGCAAAGGTTTTTACTTCTGTATTTATTTGGCTCAATGATTTTCCATCCGCAAACCTTACTACCGGAACCAGTAAGCCATCTTCTACTGCCACTGCCACTCCAATATGAATGTGGTGATTATAGCGAATTTTATCCCCTAACCAACTGCTGTTTACTTTTGGATGTTGTTTTAATGCCAATGCAGTTGCTTTCAAAACCATATCATTAAAACTAATTTTAACCGGTGCCACTTCATTAATTTTTGCTCTGGCTGCAACTGCAGCATCCATATCAATGGACATGGTTAGATAAAAATGAGGGGCTGTAAATAAACTTTCACTCAAGCGTTTGGCAATTACTTTCCGCATTTGTGAAACAGGTATTTCATCAAAACCTTCAAGCCCTACTGTAACGTTAGTCTGATCGCTTTTAACTATAGGTGCAGATAAAGCTACTGTTGCAGGAGCATGATTATCAATATCAGACTTTGTAATTCTTCCATTATCACCTGTACCTTTTACATACTTTAAATCGATTCCCTTTTCTGTAGCTATTTTTTTAGCCAATGGAGAAGCCTGTATTCTTCCGTCATTTACAACAACTTCAGCTATTGGTGTTACTGATTGATTGGTAACATTTGCCACAGGGGCTGCTGTTTTGGTTTCTACAGCAGGCACTTCATTATTAACTTTAACTGATCCGGCTTTTACACCCGCAACTATTGAATTAATATCTAATCCTTCCTTTCCAATAATACAAAGCAATTCATTCACCAAGATCTTATCCCCTGCTTTTGCTCCCTGGTATAATAAAATGCCATCTTTGTAACTTTCCAGTTCCATAGTGGCTTTGTCGGTTTCAATATCCGCCAATACTTCGCCTTTTTTAACAGCATCGCCTACATTTTTATGCCAGTCGGCTATTACCCCTTCTGTCATGGTATCGCTTAATCTTGGCATCAATACCACTTCTTCCATAGAAGATACATCAAGAGTTGATGGGTTCATAGTTTGAGGGGTTGATTGAGTTAAATTTTCTGTAGTTGGCTCAGATTTGTTGTTTTTTTCGCCCGATGATTTTGTAATTAATGCAGAAATATCTTCTCCCGATTTACCAAAAATGGCCAATAAATCATTTACCTGCAATTTACCTCCGGTTGGGATACCAATATGCAATAAAATACCATCCTGGTAACTTTCCAATTCCATGGTAGCTTTATCCGTCTCTATTTCTGCCAGTAAATCTCCTTTTTTAACCGCATCACCTACATTTTTATGCCAGGCAGCAATAACCCCTTCAGTCATTGTATCACTAAGTCGGGGCATTAAGATCACTTCAGCCATATATGAATTTCTCTTTTATTTGAGCTGTGAAATTAGTTTAGATTTCTCAGATTTTATCACAGATTTTATCGCGGATTGTGCAGATGTCAGATTATGATTGATATGATCTTGAAAAATACAACAAAAATCACGTAAACCTACTCTCGAAAAAAGTACAGTTCTGCGATCCTAAATCGGCGAAATCTTATCTAAAAATCATATAAATCCGCGATCCTAAATCGGCGAAATCTTATCCGGAATCATAAATATCTGCTATTCTATTGCCCCTGAGCCAAACTATAAGCTTTCTTATCACCCCAAACATTTAAAAGTTCTGTAGAACATATTTTAAAGTCTTGTGATAAACTTTTATATAGCTCCAGAATATCAATATGGGTAACTGCTATATCGCCGATACTTTCAAAACGACAGGCATATAGGTTTACCAAGTTGGTAAATGATGAACCAGAAGGCCAAACCTGCGTACCTCTATTGCTAATAGTAATTAGTTTAAAGAGACCTAGTGTATGTTTCAGGCTTTTTTCTGCTACTACCTGAGGCTGTTCATTACTTTCTATAAAAAAGTCTGCTCCGATAATATGTTCCTGCAGACCCTCATCACTTTCCAGCATGGGGTTATTTTCCAGTTTAAATTGAGTGGGTGTAGGCGGTTGATTGGCAATAAAGGGTTTTGGATTATTGGCAGGAACTTTTCCAAAATTTTTAATGATAGCGGCGGCAAATTCAGTGGTACTAAGTGATGGGAGGGTTTTGTCACCAAAATCGCCGGTGTGTACCCCACTTTCTAATGTAAATAATAATGCATTTTCCATCAGGGTTGCTGCTTCCATTAACCCCAGATGCCTAAGCATACCAAGTCCACTTAATAAAAGTGCCGTTGGATTAGCTATATTTTTTCCAGCAATATCAGGTGCAGTTCCATGTACCGCTTCAAAAATGGCAATATGGTCTCCAATATTGGCTGAGGGCGCAAAACCCAGTCCACCGATTAGTCCGGCACATAAATCACTCACAATATCTCCCTGTAAATTGGTTAATACCACCACATCAAACAGATCGGGGCGGCTAACTAATTTCATGCAAAGGTCATCTACAATTACATCGTCTGATTTTAATTCAGGGTATTCTTTAGCCACTTCGTTAAAAACTTCCAGAAAAAGCCCATCTGTTAGTTTCATGATATTGGCTTTATGACCACAAGTAATACGGTTAGCTCCCTTTTTCTTGGCCATTTCAAAAGCATACTTGATTACCTGCAAACTACCGGGACGGGTAATAAATCTCCGACCAAGAGCCACATCATGGGTAAGCATGTGCTCAATTCCGCCATAAGTGTCTTCAATATTTTCACGAACAATGGTAATATCAATAGGTATGCCTGCCTTGCTAAACACAGTATCTACCCCATGTAGGGTTTGAAAGGTTCTTTTATTGGCATATGTATTCCATGTTTTGCGGGCGGTAACGTTAACGCTTTTGACGCCTTTACCCTTTGGTGTTTCCATTGGCCCTTTAAAGAGAATACCCAGCGATTCAATAGTTTGCTGCGATTCTGGCGTCATCCCATTACTATAGCCTTTATCAAAGACCCATTTCCCCATATCCACAAATTGATATTCCATAGGCACTTGGGCTGCTTTAAAAATAGTGAGAACAGCATCCATAATCTCAGGACCAATTCCATCTCCGTTTGCGACCGCAATTTTAATCATGCTTATTTTTTAAAGAATGGCAAAATTACGGGTTCCTGTTCATAGTCCATGGTCTATGGACTATGAACCATGGACTATATCCTGAAACTTTCACATAATTTTTTCAGGTAAATACCTATTTTTACTGAAAGCAAACTTTCCAGACCATGGTATCAAAAATTTCAGAGGGCGTTGAAATCAGTGTGGAGACTTTTTATCAGTCCGATTACAGCAACCCGCTGAATAGTGAGTTTATGTTTGCCTATCGTATCCATATAGAAAATCACAACAATTTTACGGTAAAACTATTGCGTCGTCAATGGTTTATTTTTGATAGCAATGGAGAGCATCGTGAAGTGGAAGGAGAAGGTGTGGTTGGTATTCAACCGGTATTAAAGCCGGGTGAAAATTACCAATACGTGAGTGGTTGTAACCTACGAACAGAAATGGGTAAAATGCATGGTACTTATCAAATGCAAAATGAAAATAGTAAACAACTTTTTTCGGTTAATATTCCTTCTTTTGAACTGATCGTTCCCACAAAATTGAATTAACCCATTTTATTTGGGTTTGTACTTTGCTTCATCAAATATTTGTTTAGCCGGTGTTTTCATTAATATTTCAGGTGCCATACTTTTATTTTTCTGCATCCATTTATTGACTATTTGTGTTCCTACAAACTGCCCTATATTTCCCGGAGAAGCATCTCCCAAAGCTGGTGTATTGGGTCCGTCACTCAAGTAATCGCGGACCAGATTAGGATCTTTACTAAACAAAAGATCATTCTGTATAAAATAGCTCCAGATACTTTTTTCACTAGCGAAGCATTCATCTAACTGTTTTTGAGAATACCCTGTTTTAATACTGTCAGGGACATTAGGCATTAGTAAGTCAAGTAGATAGATTCTTTTTCCGGCTTCTACCATTTGTTCAACCAATGATTTACCCTCGTTTTTATTCGGATAGATATCATCTACAATATTTTTTATACAATTTACGGGAATGTATGCAGGCTCAAATCTTCTGGAAATAAACAATGGATATAATTGCTGTCCCATTTCACTCAGGTACAT
>JAYTSC010000208.1:0-1524 GCA_043745885.1 Bacteroidota bacterium
AAAGCATAAAGCATAAAGCTGAATGCTTGTTAATATATTTGACCTTAAAAAAAATAACAATCAAAGGTTGAATATTCGAGTATTTTTAGCCGCTTATTCACATTAATACTTAATTTTTATTTTTTTTAGCTTTCCTTTTATTGTATGACAAATTTTATTCCGATTTTTCCTTTAGGCCTCGTGGTATTCCCAGGTGAAATTTTGCACCTCAAAATTTTTGAACCGAGGTATAAACAATTGATCAATGAATGTTATGAAGAAAATAAATCTTTCGGCATTCCCACGGTTCTCAATGAAGCCGTTACTGAAATGGGTACATTAGTAGACATTGTTGAAATCGTAAAATTATATCCCGATGGCAAAATGGATATTCGAACCAGAGGAGTTAAGGTATTCAGGATATTGGAATTGGTGAAAGACATACCGGATAAATTGTATAGCGGCGCAATTGTAAATTACCCAAAAAACAATGAAATAGGCCATAAAAAACTGAAAGAAGAAGTACTGGTTTCTATTCGAAAACTGCATGCTTTACTGAATGTAAACAAACATTTTTCGAAGCCAGATGAAGAGCTTACTAGTTATGAAATGGCACATCATGCCGGACTTTCGCTTCAAGAAGAATATGAATTGCTGGGATTCTTTTATGAATTACAAAGATTAGAATTCCTAAAGCGATACTTGATAAATGTTATGCCCGTTCTGGTAGGCATGGAAAAGCTAAAGAAAAAAAATCACTTAAATGGTCATTTTAAAGAATTAAAAGGATTTAATTTTAACACCTAACCAATCCCTATGCAAACTACCTTCTGTTTTGATTTTGGAAATACCCGATTAAAATGTGGGGTTTTTAATGATGGTATATTTAAGGAGGAAATTGTATTAGAGCAAGCAGACAAATCTACAATTCAACAATTGCTTGATTTACATACACCCAATAAATCAATATTGTCATCAGTAATCAATCATCCCATTGAAATTGATGAACTTTTAAATCAAAAAACCCGTTTTCATAAGCTGGGGCATAGCAGTAAACTCCCCTTCACTACACCGGTAGGAAAACCGGAAACAATTGGGTCAGACAGATTGGCTTTATGTGCAGCAGCTGTTGATCTATTTCCCCATAAACATAATCTGGCCATTGGTCTGGGAACCTGCATTACTTATAATTATATAAATAATTCTCATGAATTTTTAGGTGGAAGCATCTCCCCGGGAATGAATATGCGGTTTCGGGCTATGCATGAACAAACGGCTTTATTGCCCTTAATTAAGGCAGAATCCCAATTTCCTTTGATAGGCTTTGACACCAAAACCAACCTTTTAAGCGGTGTAATCCTCGGAATGGCAAAAGAAATTGATGGTATTATTGAAGCTTACTCATTGAAATTCAACAACTTTAACGTGCTATTAACCGGTGGCGATATGGGTTTTTTTGAATCCCACCTAAAAAACAAGATATTTGCCGACCCTAACCTAATTTATAAGGGTCTGTATGCGATCAGTGAGTATAACAACAACTAG
>JAYTSC010000209.1:0-2462 GCA_043745885.1 Bacteroidota bacterium
TGAATTTTTACCTCGGTGGTTAGCAGCGGCACCAAAGAGTATACGTGATTCTGTGAAGACCAGTTTTCCTGGATCGCCCAGTGGAGGTGGATCAGATAATGCATCTTTTGTTGCGGCAGGAGCCCCCGGTTTTTCATTGGGCTCTTTGAATTGGTCATATTTTAATTATACCTGGCATACCAACAGAGACACCTATGATAAAATTGTTTTTGATGACCTTAGAAACAATGCTATCCTTACAGCCATCATGGTGTATATGGCTTCTGAAGATTCTGAAACTACTTCTAAAGAGAAAGCAATATTGCCTAATGATTTACGAACAGGTAAACCAGGTGTTTGGCCCGAAATGGTTAAGCCCATACGAAAAGGGCCTGTGGCACCCAAAAATTAATGGATGATTGATATGAATGATTTTTTCGGAAATAAATATTTTACCACAGATTTCACAAATAGGAACAAATCAATTTTGTGAAATCTGTGGCAGAAAATATCGATTAAAACAAAGAAAGCTGTTCGATTTTATTTTTTTTCTTCGCTAAAATAGTTGAAAAACTTCCCTCTGAATGGAGGGCATATAATGCTGATTCTTTGTATCTGGATGCTACAATTATTTTTGTATTTCCTTTCTTTTCATTAAATAGTTCCTCCACCAATTTTGGGTCATTATTGTTTTTTGAAAGATGTGATAATATTAGGTGACTTAAAAATGCTGGTTTGTGATTGAGAAACAGTTCTAAGGCTTGGTCGTTTGATAAATGTCCCTCACCACCGCGTATCCGATTTTTTAAGTGTAGCGGATAATTGCCATTTTCAAGCATGTTAACATCATAATTAGATTCAAGAAAAGCAGCATGACATTGTTGAAAATAACCAACCAAATGATTACATGCAATACCTATGTCTGTAAAGACTCCTACCGTTATAGATTTTGAACGCACAATAAAACTATGTGGGTCTGAAGCATCATGTAGTTTAGGGAATGCTGTGATAGCCAAGTTCCCAATTTGAATAGATTGGTGGGCAATAAACGGTTTGATAAGTTTTTTTTCTACCTGAATTCTACTATTTGAAAGAGTGGGGGTTGTGATATATACCGGTAAATTAAATTTTTTTGCAAGCACTGAAACCCCCGATATATGATCACCATGCTCATGAGAAATAAATAGGGCTTTCACCTTTTCCATAGGTAAGCCAAGCCTTTTCATTCGTTTTTCAATTTCTCTACAAGAGATACCTGCATCAATTAAAATGGCTTCCTGCTCATTTCCTACATAATAACAATTTCCGTTACTCCCCGAATTTAATGAAGCGATAAATAATGACATAGGATTCAAAGTAACAGTAAAAATCTGGTTATTTTATTGATAATTTGTTGGGGACAATTTTTTGTTATTAGCCAAAGAAACACCATTATATCTCTGCGACTCCCCGCCTCCGCGTTTATTTTTTTTTACCGCAGAGGCGGGGAGAAGCAGAGAAAATGTTTCCTAAAATAGGGTTTTTGGGTAGTGAAAATAAAGCAAATACCCGCAGGGTTAAAAATTGTTTAACTGATCTGCGGCTTGAAGAATATTGGATTTTAAAGTGGACTTATTTGAAAAACGAAGAGAAAAAAATTACATTATAATTATCCATTTTGTTTTCTTACAAAAGCAAGTAATTCTTCAATATTTCCAATAGTTTCGGATTCATTTTGTGAAATAGAGATATGCCATTTTTTTTCTACGGCATTTATTAAATACACCATTTCCCAATCAACCAGGTTAAGGTCTTTTTTCAGATCGGTTTTTGGGCTTAATGAAGGAGTATTAATATTCAATTTTTGCTTTAGAATTTTCTGAATGCTGTTTACTAAGGATTGCATACATTAAAAGGGTTTGTTTCTAAGAACCCTTAAAGACCAAAAACGTTGCCAAAGTACTATTAACAAGATGTTAAAGCTTGCTAATTAGTGATTGGGTAGCTGTACTTTATGGTAGGCATATTAGTACAGTAATCTATGTAGAGGCTAGTTGATATATTATTAAACATTATTAGGATTAGGTAGTTCGACCGCAAACGAAGGGTAAGCAAAGCTTTTATGTCACCCTTTCAGGGTTTGGGAAATCCTGCATTATATTTAGATTATAATAATGACAGCCTTTCAGGCTTTTGTTTAGTTAGGACTTTACAATCCCGAAGGGATGATATTATTATAGCAAAATAGAAAAATGTGAATAAACCCTGAAAGGGTGACATAAAGAGTTTGGGCTTGTTCTACCTAATCCTAAACATTACAAATAAAATGGTTATGAAAACTTAGCGTGGGAAAACGTTACTGCCTGTTATCAATAACCGGATCCTAATATTTTGCCATAAGCCGACGATAATGTTTTCTTTAGTTCGAACCTTAGAGGGTGTCGTTTGCATCTCGCCTAACGTCAGTTTGTGAAAAAACCTCCGCCACCCTATAAATATTCACA
>JAYTSC010000210.1:0-5982 GCA_043745885.1 Bacteroidota bacterium
CAACAAAGCCCTCTAGAATAAATCCCAATAAATCTTACCGAGACAATTCCTCCATTTACCGAGATTTCTATAGTAATTACCTAAACACTATTGACCTAAGTAGATCCGTAAAATAGATTTGCTGTATAAAATAAAAACAATGGAAACTGAAAACAAAAGAAAATTACAAGGAAGCGGTTTTAGCAATGACAAGTTTTGGACAGGTTTAGTATTGGTGATTGTTGGGGCCGTACTTTTTGCCGATAAATTAGGAATGGATTTTCCAAGGTGGCTCTTTAAGTGGCCCATGATCTTGATTTTGGTGGGTATTGTTTCAGGATTCAAACACCGCTTTCGAAATATATCATGGATTATAATGATTGCCATTGGCGGATTTTTTCTTGCTGATGAGTTGATAGTAAGCTGGGATTTTAGACACTATTTTTGGCCCATCTTAATTATGGGAGTAGGTGTACTTTTTATTTTACGACCCAAAAGAAAATGGTTTGCAGAAGGTAGAACAGAAAGATGGCAGAAATATTCAAATACTACTTTCAACCCAAATTATGAAAACACTAGTGCTGAAGATATAATTAACAGCACATCAATTTTTGGAGGAGTAAAAAAGGTAGTTACCTCAAAAAGTTTTAAAGGAGGAGAAATCATCTGTATCATGGGTGGTGCTGAGTATAACCTTACCCAAGCTGATTTTTCTGGGACTATTTATATAGAAATAATTCAGGCTTTTGGTGGAACCAAACTAATCGTACCGTCTCATTGGGAAATAAGAACTGAAATAGTTGCCATCTTTGCCGGCATTGAAGATAAAAGGCCCACACAACCCGGAACATTCGACCCTACTAAAATATTGGTATTAAAAGGCACTACTATTTTTGGGGGTGTTGAAATTAAAAGCTACTAAAAAACAAGAGTCTGGAGTTATTTTTGAAAAAAGAAATTTGTTCCATTGATTAATCCTAACTCCTAACTCCTAACTCCAGACTTCAAACTCTAAACTACCTATATGGAATGGTATCTAGCAAAACTCGTTTATCGTATCATTTGTGGATCAGGTAACCATACCGCTCAATTCGATGAACAGCTTCGTTTAATTTTTGCAGAGGATGAACTGCATGCATTTAATAAAGCACAATTACTGGGAGAAAAGGAACAGGACTTTTTTCGGAACCAAAGTGATCAACCCGTAAGCTGGAAATTTATCAATGTTACAGAACTTCATAAACTGGTAGAATTGACAGATGGCGCTGAGGTATATGCAAGAATTTATGAAGAGGAAAATGGTGACAATTACCAACATACGGTACAGGTAAAAGCAAGATATTTGTCAGAATATTGTACAGAACAATTCATCCAGTCTATATAAACTTATGACAAATACGGTAATTACCGGTTATCGATTTCGACTTACATTCCTCAGTTGGTGGCTGGTTTGGATTTTTGTGCAAATTATGGTGGTATCCGGCTATGGACCGAGTATTTTACAAAGTAGTATTGACAGCCTACTTTGTAATGTTTTATTAGCAGGTTCTTGTTTACTGATTACCAATAATATGAAATACTATTTACCGCAGAATGAAAGGTATTGGTATGTATTAATCATGAGTGTTGTATTAAGTGGTATCTGGTTATCATTGGTAAATACCCTTTTGAAACTAATTTATAAAGGAGATACAGTATATCTGCAATTTTTGAATAGCTCTTTATATATCAGGTATGTAATCGGTTTTTTGATGATAGGTAACATGGCCATAATGAGTTTACTCTGGTACACATTACAAGAGCAACAGGAATCCAACAGAAGAAAAGAAGAGGCCGAACAGATGACAAAGCATGCAGAATTATTAAAACTTCGACAACAGCTTCAACCTCATTTTTTATTTAATAGCTTAAACTCAATCAGTGCTTTGGCAGGTACTGAGCCTGAAAAAGCAAGGCACATGGTACAACAGTTATCAGATTTCTTAAGGGGTACATTAAAAAGGGATGAACAACAATATGTAACACTTGATGAAGAAATACATCATTTAGAATTGTACCTTGATATAGAGAAAGTACGTTTCGGGCATCGATTACAGACCCAAATAAGCGTAGAGGAAGCTACCAAAACGATGATGGTTCCCTCTCTACTTTTACAACCCATTGTTGAAAATGCAATAAAATTTGGATTGTATGATACCATTGGGGAAGTACTCATCACTATTTCAACCAAAGCTGAGGAAAATCAACTAGTCATCATTGTAACCAATCCTTTTGATGAAGAAACTTCTATCAATGCCCAGGGAACAGGATTTGGATTGGCCTCCATTCACAGAAGGATGTATTTGTTATTTGCCCGTCAGGATCTTCTGAAAACATCTAAAACCGAAGAAATTTTCACTACCAAACTTTTGATACCACAATACCGATATGAAAGCAATAATCATTGATGATGAAATACTAGCGAGGAGCTTAGTAAAAGAGTATCTAGCAAACTATCCGCAAATAGAAGTGGTACAGGAGTGTAATGACGGTTTTGAAGGGATAAAAGCAATTCAACTTTACCAGCCGGATTTAATTTTTCTGGATATACAAATGCCAAAAATTAATGGGTTTGAAATGTTGGAACTGATTGAACAACCCCTTTCTGTAATTTTTACGACTGCTTTTGAAGAGTATGCTCTGAAAGCTTTTGAATCAGAAGCAATAGATTATCTTTTAAAACCCTTTAGTAAAGAGCGTTTTGACAAAGCTTTGCAAAAATGGCAACTACAGAGCCCATTGGAAAGAAAAACCGGAACACAAAACTTACTAACTGCTGCAACGAATAATCCTATTCAACAAAAAAGAGTGGTTGTTAAAGACAATTCAAAAATTAAGATTATCCCAACTGGTAACATTCATTATTTGGAAGCTGCAGATGATTATGTAAAAATTCACACTGCCGATGGTATTTTCTTGAAAAACAAAACCATGGGGTATTTTGAAGAAACACTAGAATCGCAAAATTTTATTCGAATCCACCGATCATTTATAATTAATGTGCAATTAATTACCAGGATTGATCCCTATGAAAAAGAGAACCACCTGGCGGTTTTAAGTATTGGGGTAAAATTACCAGTTAGTAAAACAGGGTATGCCAAACTAAAACAGGTATTAGGAATTTGAAGAGAGCAGGGATGATCAGCTTAGCTCGGTTAATATTGAAGCACATTTCGATCCTCCACTTTTTCAACAATTGAGGGTATCATCATAAAATCCCGGGATTTGTCTAAGAAATAATCTGCTCCCAGTCGCATACACTCATCCTTATAACCAGAGAAAGTATTGTTTGTGAGCATTATCACTACTGGTCTTTTGAATGGCTTATTGATGCTTATTTGTCTTAACATTTCAATTCCTCCCATACCGGGCATACTAATATCTAATATCATTACATCTGGTTGAAATTCTTCAAGCATTTCCAATGCTTGTTCTGCACTTGTGGCGGAGGCTGTTTTGGCAACTTTTTTTACTTCTTCTAATAAATGTTGTAATCGTTGAAGAATTAATACGGTATCATCAATCAATAATACTCTCAAACCTTTGGCATTCATTTGGATATAATATTTGATAAAATTATGTATTAATAGGCCAAAGAGTTGTAAAAGATTTTACAGGACTAATGTAGTAGGAATACTACATTAGTTTATTAATTCTAATAATCTCTTTAAATCATTCATTGAGTAATACTAGCAATAGTCAGATTGATTTGATTTCTAAAATGAAATAAAAAAATAAATCATTTCATGCTTGAGTTGTGGAACTAAAAAGCAATAACATTTTGAAACAACCCCTTTCAGCAATGAAAAAAGTCTTATAACAATGGTTACAAGACTTTTTATAAATAGAATGACAACTTCCTCAAATAATATTATTCATAATAGCATACTTAACTAAGTCGGCATTATTTTGTAAACGCATTTTCTCCATTATCCTAGAGCGATAAGTACTAATCGTATTTACATTTAAGGAAAGTATTTCACCAATGGCTGAAATGCTTTTCCCAACTACTATCATTTTAAACACTTCAAATTCTCTATCTGAAAGTAATTCATGGGGAGTTTGGTTACTGTTTTGCTCAATTGAGCCTGCCAATACTTCAGCAACTTCACTGGTAATATATTTTCTACCGCTAAGAATTTGTTCAACCGCCTTTACTAATTCGTAAGGGGCACTTTCTTTGGTGAGATATCCGGAAGCACCGGCTTTTAATGATCGAACAGCATATTGCTCAGGAGCATGCATACTGAGCATGAGAACAGGTGTTAGCGGTACATGTTCTTTAATTTGTTTTAATACCTCAATTCCCGAATAGCCCGGCATGGTAATATCTGAAATGATAATATCCCACTTTTCCTGTATCGCCCTTTTTAAAAGTTCAGCCGAATCAGCAACATCTTGTACATCTGCAAAAGGAAATGCCTCCACCAGTATCTTTCTTAACCCTTCTCTAATTAACGTGTGGTCATCTGCAATCAAGATTCTCATTGAATTTCTGTTTTTTATTAGTTTTTATATATTAATAAAAATATAAATACCATAGCAAAGTTAATATATTCCAGTCTAAACTGGCTACAAAATAATAATCAAACACCTTTTCGATTACTTATTAAACAAAAAAAAAATCACCCTTTTTTAGAAACAACAAAAGAGCGGTAAAATGCTCTTTTGTATGCATGACCATTTAAATAACCCGGTTTTTAACATAGGAAATTGGATTTTAGATAATTATGTTAAAAAAAGTCTTTTTCTATTAATCCTAAAATTGGATCCCATATTATCTAAAGCCTTTTTTTAAGCCAATTATATTAATTTTCGGTTCAGGTGTAAAGTATTTCAATGTTTTATAACCTCCCCTGTATAATAACCCTTTTTTACTGGTGAAAACACCGAAATTGGTGAGCCTGATTCATAAATTATACAAAAGATGCAAAAAAAAGTTTGCTCGAAAGTCAATAAATACCTTTTCTATAATTTCTTTACCAATTTCGCTATCCGTTAAGTTCTATATTAATTTAATTGTATAATCTACAGCAGATTCGAAAATATTGCAAAAATTCCTCCCCTTTACTTTATGCACTATGAACCCATAATTATTTTATTACCTTGCACCTATAACTAAGCAAATTTAATATGACTTTTGAAGAATTGGTAAAGAACCATTCAGCCGATATGATTGAAAAATTAGTAACCTGGGTAGTTAGTCAAGACCCGGTAGAAGTCAGGTTCGACTTCCTTGAAAATGATCAATGGGCTATTGTCACCATGCACATTTATTCGGAAGACAAAGAAATCTCACTTCGCTTACACACCAATGATTGTTACGATTTATATTTTGGCTATTATGATGATGAAGATGAGTTTTTTGAAATTGTACAACCCCTTATTGAAGAAGAAAAAAAAATCATCCCGGAGGGCTTAAAAAAAGTGATGAAAAAGGTATTGTCTGATGAAGAAGGAATGCGCTTATCGGGCAATTTTTTATCCCGTTAATTTGTTAATGAAAAAGTTACAATACTTACTATTTTTTAGTGGGACTAACTTCCGACTGAAGGAGTTTAAAATAAGTTATCTTAAAACTATCATTCACAATTGTTCCTTGAACATCTGCCTTTCTAATGGCGTTACAAAAACCTTCTTTTGCGTGTGCATCGCCATGTTCATCAATGGTGGTTCCCTCAACAAAGTAAGATTTCCCATCAATTCGAACGGCTAAATCACAACTTTTCCCGGTCATTTTAAATTGACATTCCCCACAAGCTGTTTCCACAACCATTATTTTTTTTGTGATATCGAGAATCGAGATTTGAGGATTCTTTTTTTGTGCAAACAAACTAAACACTGTAATTAAACAAAGGAATAAAATAGTGCATTTTTTCATACAATTATTTTTTTTGCTTTACATGAAATTACTTAAATAAAAGCAACCCTGATCATTATTGTATTAATGTTTGATCGGATTTG
>JAYTSC010000211.1:0-3587 GCA_043745885.1 Bacteroidota bacterium
TTCATTGATTATGAAAAAAGTAGCAACCTTGTTTTTTCTGGTATTAGCCTTTATGGGGTATGCCCATCAAAAACTGACTTTGACAGAGGCAGTGAATACAGCATTAAAAAATAGCTATGATATTCAACTCTCAAAAAACAACCTTGAGATTAGTGGAATAAACAATTATATCGGCGTTGCCGGTGGTTTGCCTACTGTTACCGGCACAGCAAATGATAACCAACAACTGACTAGTATTAACCAAAAATTTGCCGATCCTACAAGAGATACACAGCGAGATAATGTGGGTTCGAATAACCTAACAGTTGGCGTTACCGGAACTATGCTGTTATATAACGGACAAAGGGTAGTTGCTACCAAAAAAAGACTGGAAGAAATAACTTTACTCAATCAAGAATTACTAAATGCACAGATACAGAATACCGTAGCTGAAGTGATGACAAAATATTATGATGTAGTAAGACAGCAATCTTCTCTAAAAAACATTCTTCAATCTATTAATGTTTCCCAAAAAAAACTAGACATTTTAAAGGTTCGAAAAGAAGTCGGACTTGCCAATAATGCTGATATTTTTCAAGCACAAATAGATCTCAATGGATTATTCCAAACACAACAAACACAGGAACTGATTATCGCACAGGCAAAAAATGATTTATTAAACCTGATCTTTTTGAAGTCGGATACGAAAATTGAAATTAGTGATACGATCATTGTAGATAAAACAGTAAGTCTTGATTCTGTAAGAATACATCTTTCAAAAAATCCATTATTGGTTGCAGCCGACAAACAAGTAAGAATTAATGAACTCATCGAAAGAGAAATTGCCTCTTTGCGTTACCCAACCATTCGAGCAAATGCCGGGTACAATTTTGTAAGTAGTAAAAGTGCCGCGGGCTTTAGTTTATTAAACCAAAGTTTTGGCCCTTTTTTAGGAATCAACTTGGCGGTACCCATTTATAACGGAAATATTAGTAAACGACAACAAAGGGTTGCCAATATTAATACGAAAAACGCTTTACTACAGCGAGATAACTTGGTTCATGATTATGAAACAGGGATGGTTAAAACCTACGAATTATATGCCAATACATTAGGTCAATTAAAAACAGAATTACAGAATTACACACTTTCTACTCAATTGGTGAATCTTATATTGGAAAAATTTCAATTAGGCCAGTCAACTGTTATTGACGTAAGGCAGGCTCAACAAAGTTTTGAAAATGAAGGGTTTCGATTGGTTAGTCTTAATTATGCTGCAAAAGTGGCTGAAATTGAATTAAAACGATTATCAGGCCAGTTGTCTTTATAAAAAAACTGTATATTTATTTCTCCCCATTGAGACTTCTGCATTTCCAATGTAAGAATAGTTAATAAGTATGCTTATGAGAGTAGCTAAACAAGTAGCAACAAGAAAGCTTATACTGCGCTACAAGGGTTTAAATTTCTGGTTATTTTTGATAGTATTTTTTTATATAGGTAGCCTCAACGCACAGAATTTTGATTCTTTGTCAGCTGCTTATCAGATTAAAAACCCTCAGGAAAAAGTATACATTCATTTTGATAACAGTTTGTATTTACCCGGACAAACCGTTTGGTATAAAGCTTACCTGACTAATGGAAATGAACCTTCGGAAATAAGTAAGAACCTTTATATAAACATTTTTGATATCGAAGGAAGATTATTGAATAGAAATGTATCACCGATTGTAAGTTCCGTTGCAGCGGGAAATTTTACAATACCTGAAAAATATAGAGGAACTAAACTTCATGTATTAGCCTATACACAATGGATGTTGAATTTTGATTCTGCATATCTATTCCGACAAGAATTACTAATTGGACAAACAAATCAAATAAAAAGTGTTCTTGCGTTAACCTCAGAAGCAACTCTTCAGTTCTTTCCTGAGGGTGGCGACTTGATTGAAAATATTCCTTCTTCCATTGCCTTTAAATGTAAAAATTCTGAAGGATTTCCTGTAAATGTAAAAGGAGTCATTAATAACAAGCTACAACAAACTGTGGCTGAATTTATTTCTGAACATGATGGGATGGGGAGATTTGTTTTTACTCCATTGCCCGGTGTATCCTATACTGCCGAGTGGAAGGACCCTTTAGGAGTAATGAGGTACACGCAACTACCAGCTGCTAAAAAAACAGGTGTTGTATTATCAATCAATAACGAAAATGGAACCAGGTCGTTTACAATACAGCGATCAGAAAATATTGAAGAACGTTTTAAAAGAATAACAATATTAGTTAGTTGGAACCAGAAAGAACTTTTTCAGGCTAAAGCCAATCTTACCGATAAATTAAAGTTAACTTCTTGGTTGCCTATATCTGACTTTCCATCCGGGGTAATACAGGTTACTTTACTAGATAATGAAATGCAACCCATAGTAGAAAGAGTAACCTTTGTTTTAAATGACGAGTATTCATTTTTTACAGAAGTTCATACAGATACAATTAACTTGAAAAAACGTGGCAAAAATGTTTACCAGATTGAAGTAACGGATTCAATACCTACTTCACTTTCATTAGCTATAACCGATGGTGGGGGAGTAAATGATTCATCAAACCATATTATTTCTCAGCTTCTATTGTCGTCTGAAATAAATGGTCGTATTCATAACCCTGCTTATTATTTTTCTGACAAAAATGACAGTGCTAGTCGTTACTTGGATCTGGTTATGTTAACAAATGGTTGGCGAAGGTTTGTTTGGGAAAATGTGTTGCAGGGGAAAATGCCAAAAGTAAACTATTCTCGAGATTCAGGATATCTATCCATATCAGGAAAGATAAATGGACTTAGCGAAAACAAAATCAAGAAAGCAGAATTGGTGAATTTAATCTTGATGGGAAAAGACTCTTCCAGACAATACGTCTTCACACCCTTATTGGCTGATGGAAGTTTTAGGGAAGATAATTTAATTTTATTTGATACTACCAAAGTCTTTTATAAACTTAATAAATCATATATCCCTGAAAAGAGCAAAGTTGTAATAAATAATACATTTCTTCCTTTTAACTCATCAAAGAGAATTCAGGCTCTTTCAAACTATTTATCAGATACTTCAGCAATGGCACGGATACAAGAAACGGCGAAAGAAAAAAAGAGATTGGAATTGCTAATGCTACAAACTACCCTTAAAGAAGTTATTGTAGTGGCAAAAGTAAAAACACGAATTCAGGAATTAGAAGAGACATATACCACGGGTCTTTTTCAATCCGGTAATGCCCGTCAATATAATATTATGGATGACCCCTTTAATTTTTCATATAACAATATCTTCACTTTTATTGAAAGTAAAGTGCCAGGGATAACAGTTAGAGATCCATTTTACAATCCAAGGATCTCATGGCGAAATTCAGCTGTAAACCTTTACCTTGATGAAATGTTGGTGGATGCTTCATTTTTAACATTCTTGCCAATTAGTAGTATCGGTTATGTAAAACTTTTTTATCCCCCATTCTATGGCGCTTTTGGTGGAGGAGGTGGTGCTTTAGCTATATATACTAAAAAAGGTAGTGACCTTAGAACGCTTAAGGGATTAGACTATGTTATGTTACCGGGGTATTCACCAATTAAA
>JAYTSC010000212.1:0-2035 GCA_043745885.1 Bacteroidota bacterium
TGAAAAACCTTCCGTAAGTTCTTTGCTAATCACTGATTGAAAAGCTGACTTAAGTTTTGCGTTATCCGGAACCAAGACAACTAAACCGAAATTTGAAAATAACTGATTGGTAAATTCTAATGTGGCTTGTTGAATGGTTTTTCCATCTGTATAACATTGTAGCAAAAGTTGGGTTAACTCATCTCCAAAAGGCAACACACCTATTTGTCCTTGAATAGCGTTGATCAGTTTTATTAATGATTTATCAACTTTCATTCTTCCAACCGCCCCTGTCTGCTTTGTTTCCCAAATCAGGTGTTGGCCACCTACATTAACAAAACCCAGCTCTTCTAAGTCTGCATCTTCACTTCCCATATAGTAAACAGGAACAAATTTGTATTGCGGAAATTGAATGCCCAGTTCATCAGCCAGTTTTACTGCATGCAGAATCTTATAAATAAAATACAATGGACCCGTAAATATATTGGGCTGGTGCGCTGTAGTTACAGTGAAAGTATTTACTTCTGCCAGAGATAAAATATTTTTTTTCACCTTCTCAGATGTTGGTGTTTGATCATATTGCGCTTGTAATACCTGAACTAATAAACTACGGTCGGTAGAAAATGACTTTCTAGCTTCGATTGCTCCTTCGATACCTTTGAAATCAGGAGCATGTTGAAAAAATGGTTGTACCAATGGGGATTGTGACAAATAATCAGTAACAATTTTTGTAAAAAAACCGGTGTCTTCGTATAGCAAATAATCAACTGTGTGCTCCATAATAAAGTTAAAAATACAATTTACGTACAAGTATCACAGATTTCACAAATTAATGTTACGAAAAACATTGAATGCAAAAACACAAGATAAAACAAACTCAAATCCGTGAAATCATAAAGAAAATCCATGAAATCTGCGATCAAAAGCGATTAGGATCAAATGGAGCAATATCCATACTAAGTTTCTCCTCATTTAAAATTTCACTAACTATTTTTCCGGTGCCTGCGCCAAGACTAAGGCCTACCATTGCATGACCGGTTGCCATAACTACATTTTTCCATTTTCGGGTTCTGCCAATATACGGCAGTCCATCTGCTGAACAAGGACGATATCCATACCAAACCTGCTCCATGGTTGGTGTAGAAACTGTAAATTCAGGAAAAAATCCTTCTACTGCTTTTAACACACCCATTACCCTGCTCATTTTGGGTGGCGTTTGCGTAGAAGTAATTTCCATCGTGCCTCCAAATCGGATTTTATTGTTATCCATGGGAGTTAATGCTACTCTTCCCTCAATAAGTACTGCAGGATGGTTTAATGTATAGGGTGAGTCTTCCAATGTAACAGAATATCCTCTCCCAGGAACCAATAATATTTTTACTTGCATTTTTGCTGCTAATTCTCTACTCCAGGATCCACTTGCTATTACAATAGAATCAGCATTATATATCTGATTTTTTGTAATTACTTTGGTAATATTTCCCATATTGTTTTCAAATCCGGTTACTTCCTCATTCGCTACAATCTGCACCCCTTTTTGTTTGAGATCGGCAATCAATTGCTGCATTAGTTTATTAGGATACAAATGTGCATCACACTTAAACCATGCAGCACCTAATGCATTTATTTTTGTATGTGGTTCTAATTGTTGAAGTGAATGATAATCGAGTAATTCAGTGTCGGCTAGTCCAAGTTGATGTGCTCTTTCAACCATATGTTTTGCATGGTCGGCTCCTATTTGCGTTTGAAATATCTCGAGTAGGCCTTTTTGTTGATAAGCAAAGGCAAACTGGGGCAACTTTGTCCATTCTTCATATAATTTCTTGCTAATAAAAGCAATATCTCTCAATGGAATGGCCGCCTTTTCAACGTTGGCAGGTGTGGCCATTTTCATAAAGGTAAGTCCCCATTCAATTAGGCTTCTACTTAATCTGGGTTGTACATAAAAAGGACTTTCCGAATTGAGCATCCATTTCAAACCTTGTGTCACAATTCCGGGTGTAGCCAGTGGTACAAAATGGCTGGGACAAACATAACCTGCATTTCCATAAGAGCA
>JAYTSC010000213.1:0-9714 GCA_043745885.1 Bacteroidota bacterium
TAATATCGTTACAAACCGTACATTTGTTACGGTTTTTCATAGGATATTGGATTTTAAAAACGGGGCTGGATTTTTATCCTGGCCCCTTCTTTTTTAAGAGGCCCCGGAGAAATAATTCCGAATTAATTTAGCTTTATTTTCTCCTATAACAATAGCCAGTTCTTCCACTGTTTTTTCTTTTATCTTTTTTACTGATTTATAGGTTTTGAGTAATTGATCTATCGTTTTTTTGCTAATACCCTTAATAGACTCCAGTTCGTTTGTAAACGTTCCTTTGGACCTTTTATTGCGATGAAAAGTAATGCCAAACCGATGTACTTCATCTCTAATCCGCCTTACCAGTTTTAAGCTATCGCTATTCCAGGGCAGTTTGAAAGATTCTGTGTCACCCGGAAAGAAAAGCTCTTCTTCATTTTTTGCTAAACCCACTAAAGTTGTTTTACCGGTTAGTTTTAATTGTTTGATGCTTTTCATAGCGGCACTTAACTGTCCTTTTCCTCCATCAATGATAACCAATTTGGGTAATGGTAGCTTTTCTTCTAATAATCGTTTGTATCTTCTGTATACAACTTCTGTCATGGTAGCAAAATCGTTAATCCCTTCTACTGTGTTAACCGTAAATTTTCTATAATCTTTTTTGCTGGGCATTCCCTCTTTAAAGCAAACCATTGCCGAAACAGGGTAGCTTCCCTGAAAATTTGAATTATCAAAGCATTCAATGTGATCGGGTACTTCGGCTAGTTTTAAATATTGTTGTAATTCAACTAAAACATTTTTCTTTTCAGCATCCGTTTTCCCTTCCAAATGCAGAATCTTTTTCTTTTTCAGCTCTTCTTTAAAATAAAGAACATTTTTTAAGGATAGGTTTAATAGTTTTTTCTTTTCCCCTCCTCCAGGAATCGTAAGGAGGATGCCCGCTTCCGGGTAATCAAACACAAAAGGAACAATCAGTTCTGAAGCGAGACTATTGAAAGTATTTCTCAGGTTGGAGATGGCAAATCCCAAAACTTCTGCTTCTGTTTCCTCCAATTTGGTTTCCAGTAGCACCGTATGCGTTTGCACTATGGTTCCATTCTGCACCATTAAATAGTTTACATAAGCAGTATTGTCTTCTTTTAATATGGAGAACACATCGAAATTTGAATGGCGATTACTTACGATAACAGAAGAAGAACGATAGTTTTCGAGGTGCTCAATTTTTTTTCTTAGCAGTTCTGCCTTCTCAAATGAAAGATTGAGTACATGTTGTTTCATTTCTTTTTTGAAATGATTGATAACAGATCCCAGGTTACCTTTTAAAATATTTCTCATTTGTTCTAACCCCTCCAGGTAGTCTTCTTTACTTTGAAAATTTTGACATGGGCCTTTACAATTACCCAGATGGTATTCTAAACAGACTTTAAATTTTTCCTTTTTTATATTTTGTTCACTGAGGTTTAATTTGCAATTTCTAAGTGGAACATATTGTTTAATAAACGTGATGAGCTCCTGCACCCTGCCTGCAGAGGTAAATGGTCCTAAGTATTCAGATCCGTCATTGATTTTCTTTCTTGTCAAAAAAATACGTGGGAAGGGCTCATTTTTAATAACGATATATGGATACGTCTTATCATCTTTTAAAAGAATATTAAATCGGGGTCTGTATTCTTTAATCAATGAATTCTCTAACAGAAAAGCATCTTGTTCAGAATCTACAATGGTAAATTCAATACGATGAATGCGTTGAACCAGTTCATGTGTTTTATAGGTAGTAAATGTTTTAGAAAAATAGGAACTGATTCTTTTGCGTAATTCTTTGGCTTTGCCCACATATAATAATTCTCCTTCAGCATCATAGTATTTATATATGCCGGGCTGTATTGGAAGCGTAGGTGAAATTCGTTGAAATTGTTCAGCTGTCATGGTTACGCCTCCTATGGTTTTTCATTCCAAATAATAGTGTTCAATTCGGTTGATGTAAACCCGTTAACAGTTGTTAGGGAACGGTTTATCTGAAAACTTTTATTGGCTTTCCAGTTACATTGTTCAGTAATGGTAGTATCTCCTTTACTATATACTGCTCTTATAAAAACTCTTTTCACTTGGTTGGTTGCTTCATTTAGCAATACATCAATGTTTTGCACTTCAGCACCATTGTTGATTGGTTTGTAATTAAACGTAATACTTCCCGTACTTAGGTCTTGAAAAACAGATTCTTTATATAATATTTTTATCTCAGGAACTGATAAGTCTCTACTTGTAAAAAAACTGGTTAGTACTATGAACTGGTTGAATGAAAGGGAAGAAGAATCGCGGATACCATCTTTCACGGTAATTTTATACAAAGGAAAATTTCGGAGTTCCACATATTGTATCTGTTCTTTAAAAAAAGCAGGCAATGGAAAAAACTTACTCGTATCAGAAAGTATTGTGACGTTTTGTTTTTCCGGTTTTCGGTTATTGCATGCGCAAATTAGTAAAATAACAAAAAATAATAGCAGATAAATTGTTCTCATTCTTAATGTTAGATGTATTGTTTTCATTACCAGACTCTTCAGATAAAGGCATTTAGCCGATTCATTGTTTAACTATTTCATATTTCTGGCTATGCTTTATACCAATTAGACATTAAAATATATGTACGCTTGCGGTCCATTGTTGATGTAAAGAAACATCAACGGCCTGATCGCCGTGATTGTGTTCTCACAATCACATTTGGAGTATTTGTAATGTCTAAATGGTATTACATGTTAAAAAAATAGGAAGTTCTCTTGATTAAAATTATTGCATCAATGCCAATAAATATGCAATCGGTAATAATATTCCGCTACTTTAACTTTTGAGATCCGGGTTTATTTTAGTTGATGGGTATAGCCTAAACGAATTCCATAATCCATTAGGAATTCTTTGATAGGGTATAAGTTAGAATAAGTAGGTAAATGTTGGTACCTGATTTGTGGACCCAATTGCCAAGAATTAGCACCCCTATGGTAAGTTAAATTGATACCCATACTTGTATTGATATTCCATTTACGGAAAAACTCGTTTCCACCCGTATAATGTTTATAATCTGTAGAAAGTAAGTAGGTGTTATTCGTAAGAGTTAGCGTAGGCTGAACCGAAGCTTCGGCATTAATACCAAAATGTTTTCCCTGAATCATATCCCATTGTATACCAAGTGGAATAGACAATTGGTATACTTTATTATCCAGTTCCGCTTTCTTATATCCGGTATTATTGTTGTAAACAGAATAAAAACTGATCGTTTCAACTCCCCTCGAATTAATTAGTGAGAGGGATGCCAGGTCGTTAGTACGTGATTGAAATGTTTCTATATAATATTGCCTAACATTTAACTGAACCCCCGTCTTGAATTTTATTCTATTGGAAAGATTGTATAAAAATGCGAATCCCAACTCAATACCCATTGCGGGTCTATGCCTTACTACATCATTTACATCTGCGGTGAAATTACTGCTTAGTGGTACATTTTGAGAGGCAGTAGTCATCGTACTTAGTGCAGCTGAAGCAGGTTGAATGACTTCTTTTACCTTATCGTCTGATAATGTTCTATAGCTTTCAGATGGCGTAATGTAAAATTGGAATCCATACTTAGAATTACGGTGCGTCTTAGGAGTGGGAACAAAACTAAAGTCTTTCAAATAAATATCTGCTGTAGTGTGTGACTCTGCAATAGACTGTTCAATTTTCGTAACAACTACAGAAGTGGTTACTTCACTATTTTCTTCAGGAATATTATTCGCCACTAAAGTATTGGGTAATGTTTGGTCAGCAGTATGTAAAAAAGCCAATTCGAAAATTTCGTTATTAATTGTTTTAGAGAGTTGTTTGTTTTTGATATATGTTTTTTCAGGAACAGCCATCAAATCATTGTAGTTATTTCTAACAATAATCATTTCTTGATGTGCAGGCTCGTCATGAGCAATAACCTGAATGGTTTCAAATAGATTGTTTTGTAAAGAAAGTGAAGAAGGTATGTCGGTGGGTAATACCTGTAAATTGTTTTTAATACCGGGCTCTTTATTTTGTGTCAAACCAGGGGGTTGTAAACCCTCTGTATGTGCCGGATGATTATTTACTAATGTAGATACGGTTAATGCAGTGATAATAAAAAGTGAAATAAAAGTAAGTGCCGGCCATGCTTTATACCCATGCATTTGTACCCTAATATTCTTCCAGATATGATCGGAAGGATACATGCGGTGCTGTTTTACTTCTTCTTGTAAAAACTGCTCAAACTCGTCCAGGTACTCTTTGTTATCCATATATAAACGCAATCAACACTACTTGTTATGTAAAGCCGTAAGCCAGTTGAATTTTTCTTTTGGCTTTTCAATAATACTTTTCTTTATAAGTATCATTTCCAACATGGCTTTCGACCTTGTATACTGGCTTCGGCTGGTACTTTCTTCAATATCCAACATTTCGCCAATTTCTTTATGACTATATCCCTCCAATGCATACAAATTGAGTACAGTTCTGTATCCCAATGGTAAAAGCCTGATGCATTCAATTATTTGTCTTGCTTGCATGATAGAGGGGATGGTTTCCTCTTTTACATACAATGAATTAGCATAGGCCAGATCAACGCTTTCGTTGAACTTTTTATATTTTTTCAAAAAATTGATACAGGTATGAACAATGATTCTCCTAATCCAACCTTCAAATGCACCCTTATTTTGAAAAGTATGTATTTGGGTAAACACTTTTATAAACCCTTCCTGCAACATGTCTTCAGCATCTTCGCGGCTTTGTCCGAACCGATAACAAACACTTAGCATTTTAGGGCTATAGCGATTATACAATTCGCGCTGTGCTGCTGAATCATTATGTAAACAGCCTGTAATGATGGCTTGTTCTGTCATGTAGGGGGAGTGTTAGCCCTAAATATAAGACATTTTTATCTTTCGGATGCTGCATTTGGCTATTAAAATTCCTTCTGCTGAATTTTTTAAGGGGCCATTTCATGCATAAATTTGCATTATACTGGCATTTATTTTACATCAGGGCAACGTATTTTGTCGAAACTGTATCTATTTAATACTTTGTAACCCGAAAATTATGGACAGAAGATCATTTTTAAAATCCAATATCCCATCTTCCAGCCCAGGTACTATGCCGTCGGCACCGCCGCCTAATGGGGGGCTGTCGGCATATTCGGGGGCATGGAATGAAAATGAAGTAACACATTTATTAAAAAGAACCCTTTTTGGTGCAACAAAAGCCGATATTGATTATTTTAGGTCGAAAACTTTAGAGCAATCGGTTAATGAATTATTAAATCCATCAGCTCCCCTTCCCAACCCACCTGTAAAAGAATATACAATACCGGCCACTGCCACCATACCGGATAACAACATTCTTCCCGGCAGTACTTGGGTTCTTGATCCCAATAAAGATGGCACCGTAAATTTTTTGAGAAATGCTTCTTTCAAAAAATGGTGGATGGGTGTTATGGTTAACCAGGATAGAAGTATTCGCGAAAAAATGACACTTTTCTGGCATAATCATTTTTCTACAGAAACGAATACTATATCGAATTCACAATTTGTTTTTAAACACCATTTATTGCTACGTACTTACGCTTTGGGAAATTTCAAGTCTTTAACAAGGGCTGTTACCATTGATCCTGCTATGTTGATTTACTTAAATGGCGAAAAAAATACCGTGAAAGCCCCTGATGAAAATTATGGACGTGAAATACAGGAATTATTTTGTTGTGGTAAAGGTCCGAATTCATTTTATACCGAAGGCGACGTAAAAGCGGCTGCACAGGTTTTAACTGGTTGGAAAAATGACACCATTAATCTTTCTTCCTCTTTTGATCCAACAAGACATGATACCGGTAATAAACAGTTTTCTAATTTTTATAAGAATACAACTATACAGGGTAAAACCGGTCCAACAGCAGGTGATGAGGAATTGGATGCTTTTTTAGATATGATTTTTTCAGCACAGGAAGTGGCTAAATATTTCTGCAGAAGATTATATCGATGGTTTGTTTACTATGATATTGATAGTACTGTTGAAGCCAATATTATTACACCATTAGCCGAAATTCTGCGAACCAATAGTTATGAAGTAAAACCGGTTTTGGATATACTACTCAAGAGTGAACACTTTTTTGATATGTTGGCAAAGGGTTGTCAAATTAAAAGTCCGGTGGATTTGGTGGTAGGTATGTGCAGGGAATTGAAAGTAACCTTTCAACCTGAAAGCGATTATCTTACGAATTATGGTTTGTATAATTACCTGGTAAGTTCTGTTAGCAACATGCAACAGAATATTGGTGATCCACCAGACGTAAGCGGATGGAAAGCGTATTACCAAGTACCTCAGTTTTCTGAAATTTGGATCAACAGTGATACATTGCCCAAACGCAACCAATTTACCGATGCCATGATGCAGAGTGGCTATACCTTTAATGGAAAAAAAATGATCGTTGATAGTACTGAGTTTGCCAAAACACTTTCTAATCCGGGTGACCCGAATCAATTGATTAATGACATATTAAAAATCATTTATCGCATTGACATTTCTGCAGCCTCAAAGCTTCAGTTGAAAACTGATATTTTATTAGGCGGACAATCCAGTGATTATTATTGGACAGATGCATGGAATCTATTTATTTCCAATCCGGGAAACATAGCCAATTCGACTACGGTAAAGAATCGGGTGCGAGATTTATTAAAATATTTTATGGACATAGCCGAATACCAATTGGCTTAAATACTGAATGATGAAAAGAAGAGATTTTTTACGTAAAACTTTACCAGCCGGAGTTATGCTTCCTTCATTGGTAAGTGGTTTTTCATTCAGGGCATTCGGAGCCGATTCTAATATTATGCAATCTTTATTATTACCCGTAACAGAAACTGATCATGTTTTTGTAATCATACAATTGAATGGTGGAAATGATGGATTGAATATGGTAATACCTATTGAAAATTTCAATAATTATGTAAATGCCCGTTCTAATATATATATCCCTGAAAAAGAAACCCTTGCTTTAAATGGTAAAGTGGGTTTGCATCCTGCCATGATTGGTTTAAAATCGATGTATGATCAAGGATTTTTAAAAGTTGTGCAGTCAGTGGGCTATCCACAACCTAGTTTTTCGCATTTCAGGGCAACCGATATTTGGATGAGCGCCAGTGATAGTGCTTCTACGGTTAACAGTGGATGGGCAGGACGATACTTGAATTATGAGTACCCAAATTTTCCGAATGGTTACCCGAATGCAACCATGACTGACCCATTGGCTATTCAAATAGGGTCAGCTACTTCATTAACGTTACAAGGACCTGCTGTAAGTATGGGAATGAGTATTAGTAATACCAGTAACTTTTATAATTTGGTGAATGGGATTCAAGACACTGCTCCGGATACTCCGGCAGGTAAAGAGTTGAAGTTTATACGATTAGTATCTCAGCAAACCCAACAATATGCAACTGTTATAAAAGCGGCTGCTACAAAAACTGTTCAACAGGTTAGTTATCCCATAAAAAATTCACTTGGTGACCAATTAAAAATTGTTGCCCGTTTAATTAGTGGTGGGTTAAAGACCCGAATTTATATGGTTAATTATGGAGGGTTTGATACACATTCAGGACAAGTTGATATAACCGATAAAACGAAAGGAAGCCATGCCAATTTATTGTTGAACGTTAGTGATGCTATCAAATCATTTCAGGATGACCTTAAATTTTTAGGTGTGGAAGAAAGGGTAGTAGGAATGACTTTTTCTGAATTCGGAAGAAGAATAAAAAGTAATGGTAGTATCGGAACAGATCATGGATCTGCCGCGCCTTTATTTGTATTTGGAAAGAATGTAATTGGTGGGGTTTTGGGAGATACTCCCATAATACCGGCTAACGCAACAACCAATGATAATGTTCCTTTTCAATATGATTTTAGGAGCATCTATTCTTCTATCCTCTCTAATTGGTTATGCGTTAATGACCTTGACCTGCAGCAAATCATGTTAAAGAACTTCCAGTTGTTGCCATTGGTAAATCCGGGGGGATGTAGAAAAGCAGTAAACCTATCCGGAGACCTTTTAATTAGTAACTATCCTAATCCATTTGCTAGTTCTACTGTAATTACTTTTACTACATCAGGTGGTCATACCCTTATACAAATCATAGACCCCATGGGTAGGGTTATTACCAATCTAACAGATAAAGAATATACTGCCGGTACGTATACCGTGGTTTTTAACAGTGGGGCATTGGCGCCGGGTGTTTACTATGCACGTTTGCAAAATCTTGCTAGTCAGCAGGTTAGGGCAATGATTAAAGTAAGATAATTAAGTTTCAAGAAGTCTTTTCTTAGCTTACACTAAATCACAAATTTTTATTTTTGTTAAGGTTGATTGTGAAAACATTATATATTTGCAACAACGTAACAAATTTTTCTGAACAAATCAATTACCATACGTAAGTTAATTGCAGTTTTATTGCTGGTGCTTTTTGCATTTGGAATGACGCCTAAAATAACCCTCCACGATTTGGTTGCTACGCATTCTGACAGTAGAATAAAACAAAAAAATACTGATATTGCGTCATCACAAATAGCTAAATCTTCTTTTAATTGCCAATGTGATAATTTAGTAAGTGAATCTCCATTTGAAACGATACCTCTTACAGCAACCCATACAGCTGAGATTATCTATTCAACTTTTCAGACAAATAAAGGTTCAGCTATTTATTCTGCAACTTTGTTTTTATTTGGGTTTCGTGGTCCACCCAGTATGTAATCTTCTTCCGTTTTTTTTTCTAATTGAAAACGATTGCTAGTTTTTATTTATCATTTATCTAAGATGTCAATTCATCTTTCCTAACAATATACTAATTCATGAAAAGATTATTTACGCATAAAGTTTATCAACTCATTATCCTATCCTTAATATTTATCAATCCATCATTCGCATCATTATTTAATACTGATATTGTAGCCAATTCTTTTCTTTCGGGCTTGGTAATTGATGCCAAAACCGGCAAACCACTTGCCGGAGCTTCTATTTATCTGCATGAAGCAAAAACAGGGGCTATTTCAGATGAAAAAGGCTTGTATAAAACACCAATTGTACAGTCCGGCAAATACTTGGTTGAGGTATCATTTCTTGGATATACTTCTATATTAGAGGTATTGGAAATTTCCGAAAATCCTATTCGAAATTTCTCATTGAAAGAAACCTATATTGAAAATGAAGCGGTAACGGTTACGGGGGTTGCTTCTGCTTCAAAAGTAAGGCAATCGGCTCAGCCCATTTCTATTATTAAAAGAAATCAATTATTACAAAGCAGTTCTACTAATGTAATTGAAGCATTAAATAAACTAGTACTGGGTGTTGCCAGTTTATCTACAGGTCCGGCTATTTCAAAACCTGTTATCAGGGGATTAGGGTATAATCGTGTAGTAACCGTGCATGATGGTGTAAGACAGGAGGGCCAGCAATGGGGCGATGAGCATGGAATTGAAATTGATGAATACAGTATTCAAAAAGTAGAAGTATTGAAGGGACCCGCCTCCTTATTTTATGGGAGCGATGCCATGGCCGGTGTAGTACACCTGATTACGAATGTACCTGTTGAACAGAGAAAAATAAAAGGTAATTTATTAGGTACTTTTATTGATAATAATGGAATGTATGGATTTAGCGGAAATTTAGCCGGGCACTTAAAAAATGGGTTTAACTGGAATTTTTATGCA
>JAYTSC010000214.1:0-22118 GCA_043745885.1 Bacteroidota bacterium
GACAAAGAGACGCTAATGTTTTTCTGGGTATTTTTGATGGAGGCACCAATCAACTGATCTCTACTATTACCATCCCACTTAGTGGAACAGATCGACCCAATAAGGTCGACTATAGCCCCTGTTTGAGTTTGCCTCATCCAACGGTATGTTATATTATTGATATTTATACAACTAATGTAGAATTACCAAATAATACTACAGGCTATACTTTAGGTGTGCAAAGATGTTGTAGAATTTTAAACATAAGGAATATAGCAGGTAACTCAAATGACATTGGGATCACTTATACAACCAAGATTCCCGGTACGATCAATGGAATTAATTATTCCAATAACAAGAGTCCGGTTTTTGCACAAAAGGATACGGTTATTGTATGTTACAATAGCCCTTTTGTTTTTGATTTTAGTGCCATTGATCCAGATGGAGATAATCTAACTTACAATTTTTGTGAAGGATTAACAGGTGGTAACAATACTTTGGCAGGAGCTCAGCCTAACCCACCCAGTAATCCACCTTTTTCTACATTTGCCTCTGGTGGTGGATTTAGCGGAACTTCCCCACTAGGTCCTTTAGTTACCATTGATTCGATAACAGGAATCATTTCGGGTATCGCCCCTTCTATTACCGGAGATTATGTCTTATCGGTTTGTGCAAATGAATTCAAGAATGGCGTTTTAATAGGCACCACTAAAAAAGAGATCCATATTAATGTAGCAGATTGTTCCTTATCTGCAGCTTCTTTAAAACCATCCTATATAACTTGCAATGGCACCACCCTGAGTTTCCAGAATGAATCAGTAAATTCAAATATTACCGGCTATTTGTGGGATTTTGGTGTGCCATTAATTACCACCGATACTTCGACAAGTCCAACCCCATCCTATGATTTTTTAAAAAGTGGAAAAGATAGTGGAACCTATACTGTAAAATTAAAAGTCTTTTCATCAGGCGGTTGTCAGGATTCTGCAACTGCGACAATTAAAATTTATCCCGGCTTTGTACCTGCCATAAATATTCTCGGTTCCTGTTTTTTAAACAACTATCAGTTTAAAGATGCCTCTACAACAAAATATGGTGTCGTGGATAGTTGGAGATGGGACTTTGGTGATTCGACCCTTTTATCCGATACAGCCAGAAGTAAGGACTCTGTTTGGAAATACCCTAGCACAACAACAGCAAAAGTTGTTTTGATTGTAACTAATTCTAAAGGTTGTATAGATACCGTAAACAAAATTTTAAACGTATTAGATAAACCCCAACTTAATTTACCTTTTCGAGATACCTTAATTTGTAGCATTGATACACTTGCCTTAAAAGTTAATATTAGCAATGGAAGTGTTTTGTGGATCCCCAAAAATGGTCCTAATAAGTTACGAATTATAAATCCATCTTCTACTTCACCCCTCGTCTTTCCCAGAGATACAACTAAATATTATGTATCTGTTAATGATAATGGTTGTGCAAATACAGATTCGGTAATCGTTAATGTATTACAATTTATTTCGGTCAAAGCGGGGGTTGATACCGGTATTTGTAAAACAGATACTTTCCGTTTAAGACCGGTTAGTGATGCACTTAGTTATCTATGGACTGCATCTACAGGCGAAAAAGTACAAAACATTAAGTATCCCCAGGTTCAACCCTTGGTAAATACCAGGTATTATGTGATTGCCAACTTGGGAAAATGTCAGGCAAAAGATTCAGTGTTTACTAAAGTTGCACCTTACCCAAATGCCTCTCTTGGTAAGGATCTAACCATATGTTATGGCACAAGGGTTTTATTAAGTGGTGCTATAACGGGCACTGTTTTTTCATGGAAACCCACCAATTCATTGATTAATGAGAACACCATTTCCCCAACAGCCGGGCCTACAAAAACGACCGCTTATATACTTACTGTATCCGATACAGTTGGTTGCCCTAAACAGTCAACTGATACCATTATCGTAAATGTGATACCAAAAGTTGTTGCCTATGCAGGTAAAGATACAATAGTACTGCCGGGGCAGCCCCTTCAATTAAAAGCTACTGGAGGAACTATTTATTCCTGGATACCCATTACAGGATTAAGTGACCCCAATATTGCAAACCCAATAGCAATACTACCCAATTCAATTGATTCCATTACTTATACAGTTACCGTAAGCGATGGTAATTGTAAAGCAACTGACAAAGTGTTTGTACAGGTTTATAACAAGGCCCCCGACATTATAGTTCCATCTGCATTTACACCTAACGCAGATGGGAAAAATGATGTAATCAGGCCGATATTATTTGGCATCAGTAAACTGAATTATTTTAGCATCTATAACCGACTGGGACAATTGATATTTAACACTACTGAATTCAACAAGGGCTGGGATGGAAATTTTAGCGGTGTTGCACAACCCAGCGGAACTTACGTTTATCAAACCTTGGGAGCTGATTATTTAGGAAATACTGTTTTTAGAAAGGGTACAGTTGTATTAATAAGGTAAATAAGGCAATTTTTATTCTTTCGACAAATAAAAATATCCATTTGTGTTTCTTAAGCTTAATAGGGTTATCCAATTAGACATTAAAAAGTATGACGCTTGCGGTCCGTTATTGATGTAAAGACACATCAACGGCCTGATCGCTGTGTTTGTGCCTTCACAAACACACTTGGAGTATCTTTACAGTCTAAATGGCATTAAGCTTAAAATAAAATTTCATTCAAATCAGTTCACTTAAATTTGCAGACTATTAAATTTTTATGAAAAAAATTATTTTAATAACAGGTGCTACTTCTGGTTTCGGAAAAGCCATTGCAGAACAATTTGCTTCTTCGGGATGGAATTGTATCATCACAGGCAGAAGGGCTGAAAGACTAGCATCCTTGGCTATCGAACTAGAAACTAAATTCAGTATTAAGACACTGTCGTTGGTATTTGATGTTCAAAATCGAAAAAAAGTATTTGACACATTTTCAACTCTTCCTGCAGAATGGCAAAATATTGATGTATTGGTAAACAATGCAGGCCTTGCCCTTGGTCGGGATAGTTTTGAAAATGCAAATTTAGATGATTGGGACACGATGATGGATACCAATGTTAAAGGTATCATGTATGTAACCAAGGCGGTCTTACCATTTATGGTTCCAAGAAAAAAGGGACATGTCATCAATATGGGATCAGTGGCAGGCAAAGAAATTTATAAAGATGGAAATGGTTATTGTGCCAGTAAGTTTGCCGTAGATGCACTTAGTAAATCAATGCGTATAGACCTTTTACCTCATCGGATTAAAGTTACCGCTATACATCCCGGTGCAGCTGAAACAGAATTTGCTATTGTTCGTTTTAAAGGCGATGTAACAAAAGCAAAACAAGTATATGATGGGTTTACTCCTTTACAGGCAAATGATATTGCCAACATTGCATTTTATTGCGCTAATTTACCAGAACACGTTTGCATAAATGACCTAGTGGTGACCTGTACGGCGCAGGCAGATGCGATTTATTTTCAAAAATAGAGAAAAGCAGTTTGGGGTTTGGGGTTTAAGAAAAAAAATAATAATTTTAACTTTTCCAAGCTAACTCAGTTATCGCATATTGGTAATCATTCCAAATTTCACTTACCACTTGGGCTGCGGGAATGATATTTTTTATCATTGCACTCACCTGCCCAATTTCCAATTCGCCCTCAACAAGATCACCTTCAAACATACCTTTTTTGGCTCGGGCACGGCCCAGTAATTTTTTCATTTCTGCTTCATCTGCACCATGTAACTCGGCGGCGCGCATTTCTTCGAAAAAATGGTTTTTTAATAAACGAACAGGTAGTAATTTTTTCATGCTAAGAAAAGTATCTCCTTCTTCAGCTTTAATGATTGCTTCTTTAAAAGCCAAATGGGAAGAAGCTTCCAAAGTACAAACAAAACGACTGCCGATTTGAACACCATCCGCACCCAGAACCATGGCTGCAAGCATCTGTCTACCGGTAGCAATACCGCCTGCGGCTATCACCGGTATACTCACCGATTTTTTAACCAATGGAACCAAAACCATTGTGGTCGTTTCTTCTCTACCATTATGCCCCCCTGCCTCAAAACCTTCTGCTACTACTGCATCGCAACCGGCTTCCTGTGCTTTTACCGCGAATCGACTACTACTAACCACATGTACAACAGTAATTCCTTTTTCTTTTAAAAAACTTGTCCATGTTTTTGGATTACCTGCACTGGTAAACACGATGGGTACTTTTTCTTCCACAATAATTCTTATCAGCGCTTCAATATCCGGATACATTAAAGGCACATTTACTCCAAAGGGTTTATTGGTTGCTATTTTACATTTTTGAATGTGCTCAAGCAGTACAGCCGGATGCATACTTCCGGCCCCAATTAAACCTAAGGCACCAGCATTGCTAACGGCGCTGGCTAATTTCCACCCACTTGCCCAGATCATGCCTGCTTGAATAATTGGCAATTGTATTTGAAAGAGAGAAGTGATACGGTTAGTTGATAGTCCATTGTACATAGTCCATGGTTTTAGCCTGCAAACGTTTTATTTTTGAAATTAGATTGTAAATGAAATAGTTATTTATTGCTTTATGAATTTCAATTTTTATTTTAATTTATTCAAAAATATTTGAGACTATTTAATCAAGCTGCGGAGTTTTGAAATCATTTTACATAGGCTTTCATACGCAGTATACTGTTTTTTGAAAACATCATCGGATATGTACGCTTTCTTTTTTGCAATAAACAAACATGAAACAACTTCAATAGCTGATCTTAAAGAATATCCAAGAAATCTAATGAATTCCGGATTGGTTTGTTCTGTAGAACCTTCAGCAATATTTACACAACTGCGTCAGCTGCTTTTCTAATTTGGTTAGAAAGATTGAACAATTCGAGGGAAGGGAAATAGGTACAAATCGCATTTATTTCAACACTTAAATCAAGTGCTCTATGCCATACTTTCAGCTCTTCAAATTTAAATGCCATTAATAAAAATAATACTATTCCTTGTACCGACAAATACGACCGACTACCCTCTAAACTCTACCGACTATGGTCTATTGTCTATGGACTATGCACGCATCCCACTTACCCAAAATCAATCTCCGTATTATCTCCAATGTTCAAACTCCTGCTCAAACCTTTTACGGAAGCATCACTGCCAATAAGCGAGTTATCCAATACCACTTCATACAAATTGGTGTAAGAACCAATGATACTGTCTCGGATGATAGAATGTTTGATAGATGTGTTAGCACCAATTGCCACATGCGGGCCAATAATGGAATTAGAAATATTACATCCGGGTGCAATACTGACAGGAGGAATGATTATGGTATCTTTAAAACCATGTTCCCCAATAATGTTGCCTCCAAATTTTTTCAACAACGTAGCATTACTCTCAAGCAGGGTTTCTTTTTTACCACAATCAAACCAGTTTTTTACTTTAAAAGCTTGAAATTTTGCTCCACGCTTTATCATACAATCCAAGGCATCAGTCAAATTGTATTCACCAAAGGTTTTGATATCCTCTGCAAATAAATGGTGTAGACATTCGAATAAAAAATGTGTTTCCTTAATTTTATATAAGCCCACCAATGCCATATTACTTTTGGGAATTGCCGGTTTCTCAACTACCTGTTCAATAAACCCGTCTTCACCAATAGTAGCCACGCCAAAATTTCTGGGGTCATCTACTTTTTTTATTCCCAGCATACTATACTTACTCTCAATAATTTCTTTAATATCATATTCACAAATGGTATCACCCAATGCCACAAAAACCTCATCATTACCTACAATATTTTTGGTTAATTCAATTGCATGTCCTGTACCCTGTAATTCGTTTTGGAAAACGAAATGTGTGATTAAATCCGGGTAGGTCTCTTTTACATAATCCTGTATTTTTTCACCTAAATAACCAACGATAAAAATAAATTCGTTTATTCCGCCTTCATGTAACTGATCAACAATAAAGCTTAAAATTGTTTTACCAGCAATGGGAATAAGTGCTTTAGGTTGGGTATAGGTATGTGGTCGAAGTTTGGTTCCGGCACCTGCAACTGGAATAATTGCTTTCATAGGGGGCATTTAAGTTAAAAATTGCGCTTTTTTACATCACTCAGCTTCATATATGTATGTAAGACACATTCTTGGGCGATCGAAATTAAGCAAAACTGGGTATTAGACAAGATTTGGGGATATCCTTTGAGAAGCTTTGAGCCTAGAGCTAATAGCTGTGAACCTATAATTTGTATCGTCTTTACTAATTTTTATAGGATTTCTGAAAAAAACTATTCGCTTTATCCTTATTTTCCAAAAAACAAGCCAATAGCTCAGTGCTATAAGCGCACGGCTTATCTTTGCATTAAATACAAGCCAATGCAAAGAGATACCCTGGTTTTTGACCTTATTAAACAGGAATTAGAAAGACAACGTCATGGAATTGAATTGATTGCCTCAGAGAACTTTACCAGTCTTCAGGTAATGCAGGCAATGGGAAATGTTATGACCAATAAATATGCAGAGGGTTATCCTGGCAAAAGGTATTATGCAGGATGTGAAATAGTTGATCAAACAGAACAATTAGCAATAGATCGGTTGAAACAAATTTTTGGAATTGATTATGCCAATGTACAACCCCATAGTGGTGCACAGGCAAATGCCGCTGTTGCTTTGGCAGTACTACAACCCGGCGACGCAACATTGGGTCTTGACCTCAGCATGGGGGGGCACCTTACGCATGGAAGTGCAGTGAACTATAGCGGTAAATTATATAAGCCCAGTTTTTATACGGTTACCAGAGAAGAAGGTTTAATAGATTATGCAATGCTTGAATCGCAAGCCAGGGCAGTTAAGCCAAAATTGATTTATTGTGGAGCCAGTGCATATAGCAGGGATTGGGATTATGCTCGTATTAGAAAAGTAGCTGATGAAGTGGGTGCACTGGTATTGGCCGATATTGCACACCCTGCAGGTCTCATCGCAAAGAAATTATTAAACGACCCATTCGATCATTGTCATTTTGTAACTTCAACAACCCATAAAACATTACGTGGTCCAAGGGGTGGAATCATCATGATGCGTAAAGATTTCGAAAACCCTTTTGGATTGAAAGATGTAAAAGGGAATATTCGAATGATGAGTAATTTATTGGATATGGCTGTTTTCCCCGGTATCCAGGGCGGTCCGTTAGAACACGTGATTGCTGCAAAAGCCATTGCTTTTGGTGAAATACTTAGTGATGAATTTACAGATTATGCCAACCAAGTTATCAAAAATGCACAAGCACTTGGTAAAGCATTGGTTGAAAAAGAATACCATATTATTAGTGGTGGCACCGACAACCATTTAGTATTGATTGATCTAAGAAATAAAAACATAAGTGGTAAAAAAGCTGAACAGGCATTGGTATTAGCCGATATTACTGCTAATAAAAACATGGTTCCTTATGATGACAAATCGGCCTTTGTTACCTCGGGAATAAGATTGGGTGTTCCTGCCATTACTACAAGAGGAATGAAAGAAGCGCATATGCAATTTGTAGTGAATGCGATTGACAAAGTTTTGATGAATGCAGAAGATGCAAATGTTGTAAAGTCGGTTAAAAAAGAAGTGAATGATTTTATGACGCAATTTGTTCTATATCCTGAGATGGGATAATTTTTGAGACAAAATGAAAGAAAACAAAATCACCATTTTATGATACAAAGATTACAAACCCTTTGGTTGCTTGCCACTTCGGCTTTATCTTTTGCGAGTTTAAAAATTTCTTTTTTTAGCGGAAATATTCTTGTTGCTAATGTAAAACAGTTTCAAAGGTTTACAGCTATGAATAGTATCCCATTAATGATTCTCACAGTAGCTGTAGCCATCGCATCTTTGGTTCTTATTTTTATGTATAAAGACCGGAAACAACAGTTAAAAATCGGTTTTGCTATTTTGGTTTGTTCTATCATTAATATTGTTTTGTATTACTTTGCCACAGACAATTTTGTCTCAAACGAGTGGACTTTTGACATCACCTCTGTTATAACTTTAGCTATACCCATTTTCTTAATCATGGCCATCAGGGGAATTTATAAAGATGAGAAATTGGTGAAAAGTTTAGATAGATTGAGGTAGGTATTCGCTATTGAATTAAGCCGCAGTTTGCAGATTAAATATAAAAATCTGCAAATCTGCGGCTTAATTATGAAACGTCCCTATAAAAATTTACCCGTATAACTTTCTTTCACTTTTTTTATTCCGGATGGAATACCTGCATACACTAAATTTCCTCCTAAATCTCCAGCCTCCGGCCCCAGATCAATAATCCAATCAGCAGATTTAATGACATCTGTATTGTGCTCAATAACAATCAAAGAATGACCTTGTTCAATTAAGGCATTAAAAGAGGCCAACAGTTTTTTAATATCATGAAAATGTAAACCGGTTGTAGGTTCATCAAAAACAAAGAGCAGATGACCGATACTCTTTCCTTTACCCAAAAAACTAGCGAGTTTAACTCTTTGTGCCTCTCCACCGCTTAAAGTATCGCTACTCTGTCCCAATTTAATATAGCCAAGTCCAACATCCTGTAGTGGCTGAATAGCTGATTTTATCGATTTATCTTCGCTGAAAAAATCAATGGCATCATCTACACTTAATTCTAAAATATCAAACACAGTTTTCCCTTTATACCGCACTTCTAATACTTCTTCTTTAAATCTTTTTCCATTGCACAATTCGCAGGTAAGGTGTACATCTGCCAGGAACTGCATTTCTACTACCTGTTCACCTTCTCCCTTACAGGTATCACACCTGCCACCATCTACATTAAAAGAAAAATGTTTGGGTTGAAAACCTCGGGTTTTAGATAAAGGTTGTTTTGCATATAAGTCTCGAATGTGATCATAGGCTTTTATGTAAGTAATTGGATTACTACGTGATGATTTACCAATTGGGTTCTGGTCCACCATTTCTATTTGAGAAATATAATCCATATCGCCACTTAGATTTTTATGCAGCCCTACTTTTTCTGCAAATTCACCTTTTAGTTTTTGCAAAGCGGGAACCAGTATTTGCTTTACCAAAGTTGTTTTCCCACTTCCGCTTACCCCACTAACCACACACAAAGTGTTCAAAGGAAATGTGACGGTAATGTCTTTGAGATTATTTTGTCTTGCGTTTTCAACCGTAATACTTCGGATCCATTTTCGAACAACTTTGGGGGGATCGATACTTAATTTACCGGTTAGGTATTTTCCTGTAAGACTATCAGGATTAGCAACGATTGCCTCATAATTACCCGCCGCCACAACTTCTCCACCAAGGTGTGAAGCCAGGGGTCCCATATCAATGATATAATCTGCTTCACGCATCATCATTTCATCATGCTCAACAACTACAACTGTATTACCCAAGTCGCGTAATGACTTTAATACATTAATCAAACGTACCGTATCTCTGGAGTGAAGGCCGATGGATGGCTCATCTAAAATATATAAGGAATTAGTAAGGTTACTACCTAAACTTCTTGTTAACTGAATTCGTTGGCTCTCACCTCCACTTAATGAATTGGCAAGACGGCTTAGTGTTAAATAGCCCAAACCAACTTCGATTAGTGTTTGTATTCGTTGATGTATTTCTATCAATATTCTTTTAGCTACTTGTTGTTCATGATGAGATAAATGCAAATCATCAAACCACTTTTTCAAATCCTTAATAGAAAGTGCACACAATTCACCGATATGTAAACTGCCTACTTTAACAAATAATGCTTCCTTGCGTAAGCGATATCCTTTACAATCCGGGCAGTCTGTTCGACCTCTATATCTACTCAATAAAACCCGATATTGCACCTTGTATAAATTTTGCTCTACTTCTTTAAAAAAGTCATCAATACCCTGAACATTTCCTTCTCCTTTCCATAATTGCCGGTAATGTTCTTTTGAAAGATCAATGATGGGCTTGTGAATAGGAAACCCAAATTTTCCGGCATTTTTTACAAATTGTTCACGCCACCAGCCCAATTTTTCTCCTTTCCAAGGAGCAACAGCTCCTTCATAAACGCTTAACCGTTTATCCGGTATAACCAGATCTGTGTCAATACCCAAAACCTGACTAAATCCCTCACAGGTTGGGCAGGCTCCATAGGGGTTATTAAAAGAAAATAGGTTGGGTACCGGTTCTTCAAATTGAATACCATCTAATTCAAATTTATTACTGTAATGTAACAGTGTACGGTTATCTACTTCAACATATATTTCACCCTCACCTTCATAAAAGGCAGTACTAATAGAATCGGTGATTCTATGTATATCTTCCTCATCGAAGGACTTGGTAAAGATTCGATCTATTAAAACATATGTTTTCAGTTTGGAGTCTGCAGTTTGGATTTGTTTCTTCAATTCTTTATCAGTCAATGCTAACAATTCCTCTATCCGTAAAATGGCTCCTGGCTCCTCAATACCAACTCCAGACGTTCTCAAGTACATTCTAGAAAATCCTTTTTGCATTAATATATTCAACTCTTCCCTAACTTCTCTTTTAGCATGTTGCTTAAAAGGAACAATGATAACAATTTTGGTTCCCTTTGGTAGTTTTTGCAATGCAGCCAATACATCAGTAACATCATCTTTTTTTACTTCTTTACCGCTTATTGGTGAAATGGTTTTGCCGGCACGGGCAAAGAGTAAGCGCAAATAATCATAAATTTCTGTCATACTGCCAACTGTACTTCTAGGAGTACGGGTGATGACTTTTTGTTCAATAGCGATGGCGGGGCAAAGTCCTTTAATATAATCAACGTCCGGTTTTACCATCCGGGCCATAAATTGGCGTGCATAGGCACTTAGGCTTTCAGCATAACGTCGCTGGCCTTCAGCAAATAATGTATCAATGGTTAGCGAAGATTTACCGCTACCCGAAACACCGGTTACTACAATTAACTTGTTCCGAGGAAAGTTAACGGTTACATTTTTTAGGTTATGCACCCGAGCACCCTTTATAAAAATACTCCCTGAATCTTCAATGATTTGCTTAATTTTTATTGATTTTATTTTAGTAGCCATGGGGTAGCAAATTAAACATATTATTGATGGTTAAGTTTAGAAAAATTGTAAGGGTTTTTATTTTTTTAATTCAAAATAAATCCTTTGAGGCAACAAAATGGTGAATTTGAGAATGTGCATAACCCTAACCACCCAAAACATTGTTTTCCACAAAAACCACGAGATATAAAAAGATGTATAATTTGTAGTTGAAAAATAATGAGTTAGTTCAGGAACACTCAATAAAAAGTTCTATCCATATCCTGAATTTGAAGATTTACGACTCAAAAAATAAATTATGAGAACTTTGGACCAGGCATCTGATACAAAATTGATCATGGCTTTTCAAGATGGCGATACAGGCGCCTTTGAAACCCTTATTTACCGATATAAGGATAAAATATTTTCCTCTATATTCTTTCTGGTAAAGGACAGCTATTTGGCGGAAGATCTTTTTCAGGATGTTTTTATTAAAATAATAGATACCCTTAAAAACAAACAATATACAGAAGAGGGTAAATTTTTACCCTGGGCCTTACGAATTTCTCATAATCTGTGTGTAGATCATTTTAGAAAAGTAAAACGTACCCCAACTATTCGAACGGCTGATAACAGAGATATTTTTGAAGTATTACAACTATCTGAAGAAGGGCCGGAAAGTAAAATAATGATAGGTCAAAGCCATGAGCGGGTTCGTAAAATGCTTAACTTATTACCTGAGGAACAACGCGAAATCATTGTACTCCGTCATTTTGCTAACTTGAGTTTTAAAGAGATTGCTATTATTACTAACTGTAGTATCAACACTGCTTTAGGTCGCATGCGTTATGGGCTAATCAATTTAAGAAAGATGATGATTGAGAAGCAAATTGTTTTATAAAACCGCTCCTATTTATTATTTCTGCTGAAGCTTTCTTTCCCGCATTGTAACCACTTCAGATATTCTTTAGCATCAGGTGTATAGCCAACAGGATTATTAAGTAATCTTTCGTTTGTATCCAAAAGCACATACAGTGGCTGTGTTGTCTGGTTAAAATTTTCTGCTTCAAATGTGGCCCATTTATCGCCTATGGTAATAATATCTTTTGTATCTCCACTTTTTGTTTTATAGTTCATGATCCTTTGTTCAGCCAAAAGTTTTTGTCTATCATCAACATAAAGAGAAACAAGAATATAGTTTTCTTTTATGTAATTATATACTTCGGGAACGGTCCATACATTTTCTTCCATCTTACGGCAATTGACACATGCCCAGCCGGTAAAGTCTAACAAGATAGGCTTATCTTGTTCTTTGGCTAATTGAAGGGCTTTCGAATAATCGTTCACTACATTCGCTTCTAAACCTTTTCCATGAACGTTATTCTTTCCATAGATACTGTAACTAAAAGGGGGCGGAAACCCGCTTAATAATTGAAGGTTTGCGTATTTCGTTTGAGTAATACCCGGAAGTAAATAAAGCGTAAACAGTAATGCAATTAAACCGAAAACTTTGCGTCCGCCACTTATTTTCATTCCTTTATAATCATGTGGTAAACGTAGAATTCCAAGAAGGTATAAAGTAAGACCGATGCCGATAAGTATCCAAACGCCAATAAAAACTTCTCGTTTTAATAATCCCCAATGCATCACCAAATCTGCATTGGATAAAAATTTAAATGCCAGTGCCAGTTCCAAAAAAGCCAATACTTTTTTAACTGTGTCTAACCATCCTCCAGATTTAGGCAACGATTGCAACCATTCCGGAAAAATAGCAAATAATGCAAAAGGCAACGCCAAAGCAATGCCAAAACCTGCCAGTCCTGAAGTGAGCTGCCAGGCACCTCCACTCAAAGACCCTACCAGCAATGAACCCAAAATAGGGCCTGTGCATGAAAAAGAAACAATTGCCAATGTTAATGCCATAAAAAAGATACCCCCCAAAGTACCCAGTCCACTTTTCGAATCGGCCTTACTAGCAATATTGCTGGGTAAAGTCAGTTCAAAATACCCAAAGAAAGAGATAGCAAAAAAGATAAAAATGACAAAGAAAATGACATTTAACCATGAATTTGTAGAAATATTATTAAATATTTCCGGTTGCACATTTCCTAAAATATGAAAGGGTATACTGGCTAACAAGTATATCAAAAAAATAAAGAACCCATACAAAGCACCATTTCGGATCGCCTCTTTTCTATTGGCAGCTCTTTTGGTAAAAAATGAAACTGTAACCGGTATCATTGGAAAAACACAAGGTGTTAATAAAGCAATTAGTCCGCCTAGGAAACCTAATAAAAAGATAGACCATAAACCATTGGCGGCAACATCATTTTTTTTGCCGCAATCAGCTAATGGTTTGTTGATATCTACTGAAGCTAATTTAATTTGGGCTTGGTTATTCTCAATCACTTTCCCGCCTTCTAAAGTTACTTCGAATGGCTGTTCTGATACAATGAACTCATTATCCTTGGCAAGGTTAGCATTAATGAATCCTTTTAATGTTGCAGGTATAAAACCACTTATCGTAAACTGTTGGGTTATCTCGATACTTCCTGAAAAAACAGAAACTTTTTTGTTTTCAAATAATACATCATTTATCAATTTTGCAGAGGAATGGAAGGAGGGGGAATTCAACAACTGTACATTTTCATAAGCAGGTACTAATTTTACAGACTCAAGTCCTTCTATGGAAGGATTATTTCCATAAACATGCCAACCAACTGGTATGGCAGTTTTGGTAACCAATTCATACGTTCCCGCTTTGATTTTTCTAGCTTCTGTTTGCCATTTTAAAAGGCTATCAGCTTGTGCAGAAGAAACCAGATGAAAACAAAGGATTACAAAAAAGATATAAATTTTTTTCATTTGTAGCTGTAATTTATTGCAATTTCAGATCAAATGATTTTTTCACGGGTGGGAGGCATTGACTATCATCACAAACCATATACTCTATGGTTCCACTGATATGAGTTCTAGCGCCATTTTTTACTTTTACCGTTTGTACAAACTGTACATTGTTGGAAAAGAATAGCACGTCTGTATTAAAATTTTTATCAAATACTTTCTCTAACTTACCCATTTCTTTTACAGTTCCCATTTTACTAATCAGCGGATTTACTTTAAAACTAACATTGGTAGGAATGGGTCCGCCTTTGCCCGTTTTTTGAGAATAAATATGCCAGTGATCTTCAACAGTTGCAGTAAGTACCACTTCATAAGTATTTGCCGATTTTTTCTTAACCTGATAATCCCAACTAACCGGATTTTTTGGTTGTCCCATTGTTAATACCGTAATTAGTATACAAAGTAGAGAAAGGATATTTTTTTTCGTAACAATCATGCTATTCGTTTATGAAGTTTCTAATATTTATTATGACGTATCACCCTACCAGTCCTTACAAAAATTAAGCTAAGCTTAGTATTTCAAAAACTTTTCTACCATCCAAGTTGCCCATGGCTTCTGAGGAAGCCCTTTCCGGATGTGGCATCATACCAAAAACATTGTTGTTTTTGTTGCGAATTCCGGCTATATTTCTAATGGCACCATTGGGATTAGCTTCAGTAGTTATGCTTCCATCTTCCTGACAATACTTAAAAATAATTTGGTCATTTGCCTCTAAATCGTTCAAAGTCGCTTCATCTGCATAAAATCTTCCTTCACCATGCGCAATGGGTATTTTTAGCGATTTTCCGTTGTCGTTCTTAATAAATACATTTTTGCATACAAACTGTTGGTTAGCATTCTGAAGCAATACTCCGGGTAATAAACCACTTTCGCAAAGAATTTGAAAACCATTACAAACACCTAATACCTTTCCCCCTTTATTTGCAAATGCGATTACGCTTTGCATCATGGGGCTGAAGCGAGCAATTGCGCCACAACGTAAATAATCACCATATGAAAACCCGCCGGGTAAAACAATACAGTCATTGGTAGTAAACATACTTAAATCTTTGTCTTTATGCCAAAGCATGATTACTTCCTTACCCATATCCTGATCAAGAGCATCCTGCATATCGCGATCACAATTCGATCCTGGGAATACTACTACGCCAAACTTCATAAGTTAGTTTTTAAACTTAAACACAAAGTTACTACCTGACTATCAAAAAGAGTGCTAATTATTGATGAACTGCCAGTTATTATACACAATTGCCAAAATTGAAAGCCAGAAAAGTAAATTAGGAAACAATAATCGCTTTGGATATGAAAATACATTACCTGCAAAGGCCCCTAATGGGACAATGCTCATACATGCAGATTCAATCCCTGCTTTTTCAAAAATAAAGGGGATAGGTATTAAAATAAACAACATCACCATCAAAATGCCCCAATTTTTTCTAATTTGGATCACTTTTCGAGAAATGGAAATCTGCCAATAATACAATCCTGCAAACAACATGATCACTAAGACTGATAAGCTTACAATTAATGAAGGCGTCCATTTAGCTATGGGAAGGTTCCAGTTCAAAAAAGGCAGGTAACGAGTAAATTCTGCTATTTGATCATTGAGAAATAACCAAGCTGCCAGAAAATAATAAGGAATTAGTATACCCATTAATAATATAACCCATTCTGAAAATGTAAAGGGTCTAACTACTGCAAGTGCAAACATTACAACTAATATTAAAATGGCAGTGGGGTGATAACAAACTACAGACAATCCTACAATCAAACCTGTATTAAAAAGCAGGGTTTTGGGGGAAGGATGATTGTATAACCGGCTAAGCTTAATGAACAACCAGATTATCAAAAAATTGGCCATAAGTGCAGAAGTGATACTACCCCATTGACTAAGCAACCCGGTTAGTAGAACATAGGCCATTGCCGAAGTGTAATTCGCAGTCTGGTACATCCTAAAATCATTCATTACCATATTTATTCTAATAGCCTGTATGAGTACAATTACATGATATAAAATAAACAGCGGAGCCTCTGTAAACCGGGATACATATTTATTAATCAATAAAGAAAAGACTCCATCATTGCTATTTGTTTCTATTAATGGCGGATGAATAAAAAAATGAAAGTGCACAAAAGTGCTAAGAAGGGCAAGAAAAAATATATTAATAATTGATTTGCTGCGAAATAAAAATACCACGGATTATAAATTAAAATTCAATTTTAGCAAAACAGGTAAAACCCCTGTATAAGCATGGAACTATGGCTTGTCGAACCCCTATTTGTTTGGCATGACGTGCCATAAAATCATATCCTTTATCCAAATTCTTTAAAGTAGCATTCCTATTTATCTGACCTGAGCGTGTGATATTTTGATTGGTAAGTATCATACTTCTCTTTTCCTGTAAATTAAATATAAAATGTAGTTCCTCGCCAGTATTAAAAATGCCAAAACCAATATAGTTATCAGTATTGTCATCATACTGTGTTTTCCGTATAACATTACTCCATTCCATTTTCCCGTCAGGTCCAAAAGAAAGTAGTGAAATATTATCGGCAAAATAGCGAGTGAGGTTATTATTGGAATTATACATACTTGAGTGTCCCCAAGGGTAATACCCAATAGGACTATTCCATGAATAATAATCTGTTGGAGTAAAGTAAGGAGACCCATATAGGTAATCCCATCTATTCAATGTATTTCCTCTGGAACTGGTATAGGCAGATTCGGCGATGATAATAAATCCGCCATCTTTTCTTAATATGATATTTTTAAGAAAGTAGTCGTTAAATGTTGTTTTGGCGTTTCCTTCACCCCTAGCTTCCTCACGAAACTCTTCTGTAAAAGGAGTAGTAGCATTTAACAACTCTTTATTTAATTGTTTATCCCAAAGCGAATAATACAAACCTTCAATATTGCCACGTTTTAGTTTGCTATAAAACGAACTGATAATATAGTGTTTATTAAAATTGTCGATTTTAATTCGAATATCATCCAAATAAATGTTAGCTAATTTTAAATCAGTTATTGAAAAATTATCGCTTAATGCCGGTTTGGTGATTAGGCTAATCTTATTAATGTTATCGTTTGTAGAAGTGCCCGAAATACGAATACAAATTAAATCCCCTTCATTATCCAAAGAAAATTCGGATAAAAAATCATTTCGTTGGGGCATACTGATACTAACCTTTGATTTTTTTTGCAAAACCATATCCTTATCAAAAAGAAAAGTAGACAATAAATTGGCTTTATCATTTTGCGTATTCACTTTAAAAAGGAGTATCTTTTGCTTGTCTTCACTATGTAGAATAGAATAAATTTTATTGTTAGCTGAATAATTGATATTATCTGTTGAATCCAAATGAATCGGTTCTCCTATTTTTTTACCCGAAACATCCAGTTTAGCAACCATACAATACAGGGTACTCTTTTTCTGGTATTGGTAAAACATATATACAAAATCGGAATATTGAATAAACTCAGAATTCAATAACCGGACATTGATAAAATCCAATTTTGTTTTATCAACTTGTTTCATGTCACTTCCGAATGTCACAATCTGGTGTAAACTCTGGTAGTTTTTATAAATCATTACATTCCCTCCCACTTTACCGATTACCTCAAAATTTAGGGTACGGGAATCGTCCCGATCGGGTTCTGAATATGTAATTTTCTGTCCAAAACCTACTAAACCGGTTAACAGAAAGCCTGAGAGAATCACCAGAATTTGTTTTTTCATTTCCAGGTCAGCATTTATTGTTCAAATGTAAGGTTTGTATTCATTCTTAATAAGTAAATTAACAGTAAACTCACAACTTAGGATCCTTTTTTACTATTTAGATTTAGAGATTGATTTTACGATTACATTTGTTTAATAATTAGAGCATTAAACGTAATAACCCTTTTGTGTGAGCAAGAATCTCAATAAGGTTACCTCTGCAGGTTTAATTATCGCATTGGGAATCATCTACGGCGACATCGGTACTTCTCCCCTATATGTATTAAATGAAATTATTACTGGCAGGGCTATTACTGAACAATTAATCCTCGGTTCTTTATCTTGTATTATTTGGACCCTTACCCTTCAAACAACTGTAAAATATGTTATTTTAACGCTAAAAGCCGACAACAAAGGAGAGGGTGGGATATTTAGCCTGTATGCCCTGGTTCGCCGCCGTAAAAAATGGCTGGTAATCCCTGCCATGATTGGCGGAGCAGCACTTTTAGCTGATGGAATTATTACCCCCCCTATTACCGTTACTTCTGCCATTGAAGGCCTTAAACAAATACATGCTTTTAAAGATATCAGTCAATCAACAATTGTTGCAATTGTAATCGGCATTATTACTTTTCTGTTTTTTATGCAACAATTTGGTACCGCTTCTATTGGCAAAATGTTTGGTCCTATCATGGCCATCTGGTTTGCCATGTTAGCCATCATGGGTGGATCTCATTTATTGGATGATATAAGTATTTTTAAGGCAATAAACCCCTATTATGCAGTGGATCTATTAACTACCTATCCAAAAGGCTTTTGGTTATTAGGAGCAGTATTTCTTTGTACTACAGGAGCAGAAGCACTTTACAGTGATTTGGGACATTGTGGTAAAGGGAATATTCGCATTTCCTGGATTTTTGTAAAAACCTGCCTTATTTTAAACTATCTGGGTCAGGGTGCATGGTTATTGGCTAATTACCATAACCAAATTATCCCTACACAACTAATGACGGAAGGTTTTAACCCGTTTATTGGCATCATGCCTCAATGGTTTAAATTAGTGGGTATTGCCATTTCTACAGTGGCAGCCGTAATTGCCAGTCAAGCATTGATTTCAGGGTCATTTACTTTAATAAGTGAGGCCATGCGTTTAAATCTTTGGCCAAAAATGAAAATCAATTATCCTTCTGAAGAAAAAGGCCAATTGTATATTCCGGGTATCAATTTGTTATTATTCATTGGCTGTGTGGGTATTGTACTTTTTTTTAGAGAATCAAAAAACATGGGTGCAGCATATGGTTTAGCCATTACCATGTGCATGATTAGTACATCCATTCTCTTTGCCAATTATTTAGTGAGCAGGAGAACCAGCTCTGCATGGATATATTTATACTTAATTGTTTATCTAAGCATTGAAACTTCTTTCTTGGTAGCCAATCTTGAAAAGTTTCTACATGGAGGTTATGTTACTTTAATTGTTGGTGGCGGATTGTTTGCAGTTATGTATGTATGGTTCAGGAGTAGAAAAATTAAAAATAGGTATGTTGAATTTGTTAGAATGGAGCACTATATTCCTATGATTCAGGAACTTAGTAATGATAAAACTATACCAAAGTACGCTACCCATCTGGTGTATATGACTAGTGCCAATAATCCAAATGAAATAGAGCATAAAATCATTTATTCTATTCTGAATAAAAAGCCTAAAAGAGCAGATATTTATTGGTTTGTACACGTAGATGTATTAGATGAACCCTACACTTGTGAGTATGTGGTAGAACACATCATTCCCAATGATATTATTAGGGTAGAGTTTCGGGTTGGCTTCAGGGTAGAACAACGCATCAACCTGATGTTTAGAAAAGTAGTTGAAGAACTTATGAACAATAAGGAAGTAAACATTAATAGCCGATACGAAAGTCTTGAAAAAAATAATGTAGTTGGTGATTTTCAATTTATTGTTCTAGAGAAATACTTGAGTCAGGATAATGAACTTCCTTTCTTTGAAAGAGTTGTGATGAAACTTTATTTTTGGCTCAAAGAAATTAGCCTGAGTGAAGAAAGAGGATTTGGACTAGATCCCAGTAATGTTACGATTGAGAAGTTTCCTTTAATTGTTGCACCTGTATCTAAGTTTAATTTGAAACGTATTTTTTATGAAGAATCTGAATTTGAATAAGTTATTTGCTATCTAATTTGTTTATTTATTTACATCGCTTGTAAAGTGCTATTTTACTTCTTTAACCGAAAAGATTTATGGTGTTTTTCCCTTTGGTCATCCTGTTTTAGAATTCCTTACATTGTTTAGACAGGTTTATAAGACGTACTTCTTTTTAACTTTCGTGTTCATTTCCTAAAAAAGACCGATATTAGGAATCCAAAACGAGCACTTGCTAACAGTTATCATCTATATTGTACTGATCTACCTAGTCTTCATGGCTTTGGTTTTTATCATCCAAGATAAGCTGATCTTTAAGCCGGAAAAGCTAGCGCAAGATTTTGAATACAAATATGATGCGCCATTTGAAGAATTGTTTTTTGATGTTGCTGAAGGAATTCGAATAAATGGGCTTCATTTTTATTGTACCGAACCCAAAGGCGTTATTTTGTACTTACATGGTAATTCCCGTAGCATAAAGGGTTGGGCAAAATATGCCAAAGATTTTTATCGCTACGGCTACGATGTAGTATTGGTTGATTACCGTGGTTTTGGAAAAAGTACGGGGAAAAGAGCTGAAAAAGAAATGCTGGCAGACATTCAGTATGTATATGAAACACTCAGAAAAAAGCACCAGGAACATGACATATTGGTATATGGCAGAAGCTTAGGCAGCGGATTTGCCTGTAAAATTGCTGCCGACAATTCGCCACGTTACCTAATTCTGGATGCACCGTATTATAGTTTTCTGAAAGCCATGGAAAGATTTACGCCCTTTTTACCACACCGACTTTTCTTACGTTATCACTTACGTACAGACCTTTGGATTAGAAAAGTTAATTGTCATACTTATATAATTCATGGAACAAAGGATAGATTGATTCCCATTTCGCACAGTGAAAAACTACAAAAAATTAGCCCGAATAAAATAACCTTGATACGAATTCATGGAGGAAGACATAACAATCTCCCCTCTTTTCCTGAATACCACAATTTTATTCGTGATATATTAAAGTACTGAGTTTCCCTACCTACATTTGATATGTGAAAAATAAAAAGAAATATTTTACCTGGATTAAATTAGCCATAGTTATCTATTGCATTGTTGGTATCGGATTATACTACCTACAGGAAAAACTTTTGTTTCATCCTGTACCATTGTCGTTAACAAATGAATACAAGTTTTCACAACCCTTCGTCGAAATAAATATTGAATTAGATAAACAAACCTCCTATAACCTCATTCAGTTCACTATTCCTGACTCATTAAAAAAAGGGATAGTACTTTATTTTCATGGTAATAGAGAAAACATCAATCATTATGCTGAATTTGCCCGCAACTTTACACGTAATCATTTTGAAGTGTGGATGGTTGATTACCCAGGTTTTGGAAAATCTACCGGTTTATTAACTGAGCAGGCGTTGTACGATGAGGCATTACAGGTTTATAAACTAGCAAGAACCAAATATACACCCAGCCAAATCATCCTATACGGAAAGTCTTTTGGAACAGGTATTGCTGCTCAGTTAGCTTCGGTTAGGGACTGCAAAAAAGTTATCCTCGAAACACCTTATTACAGTTTAACCTCTTTGACAAGCATTTTATTCTGGATGTATCCCGTTAATTTAATGCTCAAATTCAAATTTCCGACACATGAATATCTTCCAAAAATAAATGCACCGTTAACCATCTTTCACGGAACGAGTGATGGCGTAATTCCCTACCGTAATGTTAAACGGTTAGTACCACTATTAAAATCAAAAGATACCTTTATTACAATAGAAGGAGGTTCACATAATAACCTTAACAGTTTTTCGAAAATGCAAAATAAATTAGACAGTTTGTTAACACTATAAGTTTATTGATTATTTTAAAGTGATTTATATTTTTATCGTTTTCATCAGAAAACTTTTTTATTTAGGTGAATTTAGTCCAACCCAAAACTGAATGTAGTCCTCAATCTTACATTCAATCGGTAAACCATGTAACAATCCGGGTTTCCACCAACCCATTTTGAAAATCATTTGTTTTACTAAGTGATCATAATATTTTTGATTAGCATTAAAATATACCAATGTTCTGGCAGATAAATTATTAGGGTACCGTGTAGTTGCGATTTTCAAAAACAGGGCATTATAAGGGATACCTGTTTTATCAATATAAAATGAAAAGTAAATTCGAATGTATTTTGCTGTATCTCCATTGGTAACCACTTTTGCCAATATACTATCAAAACCTTTAAAATGGGTAAAATAAAAATGTTTGCATGAGTCAACTCCGTAAGTAAATACAGGTGGCTTTTCGAGATATTTTGCATCTATAACAGGACGGTTAAATTCAGGATTA
>JAYTSC010000215.1:0-8722 GCA_043745885.1 Bacteroidota bacterium
TCTAGTGGGGAAACTATGGAACGGTCTACATGAGATTCAGCTGCCAAATGAATCACATCTGTAATCTGATATTCTTCAAATACTTTATCTAATGCGGTAGCATCTAAGATATTTGTTTTTGAAAACCGGTAATTGGGTTGACTATCAATATCCTTTAGGTTTTCAAGGTTGCCTGCATATGTGAGAGCATCCAAATTTACAATAGTGTGCCGGGGATATTTGTTTACAAAAAGCCTTACCACATGAGATCCGATAAAGCCGGCTCCGCCAGTAATTAGAATGTTTTTACTCATTTCTTTGAATGCTATTTAAATATTTGCAAAGTAACTATAAATACTATCTGCGAAGCTATCAAAGAAATATTAACAAAATTAGTAAATATTACATTTTGTTGTGCCCTGATTTAACGTAGGTCATTTCTTTGAAACTTACCTACCTTCCATATTCAAAATGTAACCATGAACCAACGTTATTACTCATTGGATGTTTTCCGAGGGGCTACAATTGCTCTGATGATATTGGTAAATAACCCAGGTAGTTGGGCACATATTTATGCGCCATTGGAACATGCAACCTGGCATGGTTGTACACCCACCGACCTAGTTTTCCCTTTTTTCCTTTTTGCTGTTGGCAATGCCATGGCATTTGTTATGCCAAAGTTTGAACAAGCTGGTCCAAGGATCTTTTGGAAAAAAGTGATCAAAAGAACCTTGCTCATTTTTGCCATCGGTATCTTTTTGAATTGGAGTCCTTTTGTTCGTTGGGATGGTGAAAATATTGCCTGGAAACTATGGCAAAATGTTCGAATATTTGGGGTTTTACAACGGATTGCCTTATGTTACTTTTTTGCTTCTGTGATTGTTTATTATGCAAAAACCAGGGGGGCTTTTGTGATCAGTGCTGCTTTGTTATTGATATACTGGTTTCTATGTATCGTAATGGGAAGTCCAAACGATCCCTTCAGTTTATCCGGATGGTTTGGAACCAGTATAGATATAAAGCTCTTAGGACTTACCCATATTTACAAAGGCGAGGGTGTTCCATTTGATCCGGAAGGACTATCCAGCTCTTTGGCTGCCATAGTGCAAGTAATATTTGGATTTTTTGTTGGACAATACATTCAACAGAAAGGAAAGACTTATGAAATGTTGGCAAATCTTTTTGTAGCAGGACTCGTATTGTTCTTTACAGGTTATTGCTGGGATATGGTATTTCCGGTTAACAAAAAAATATGGACCAGCAGTTATGTTCTTTATACAACCGGATTAGCCATTATGACCATTGGTGTACTCATTTATCAGATAGAATTTAAAGAAAGAAAAGGGGCGTGGAGTAAGTTCTTTGATGTGTTTGGTAAAAACCCATTGTTCATTTTTGTATTGAGTGGATTTTTACCAAGGGTTTCGACCATGTTTAGATGGGTGGATCATACAACTGCTGAAGGGAAAAAAGTATTCACTTCTTTCTTCCCCTGGTTTTATGAACATATTTGTAAAAACATAGCTACCGACCTACGTATTGGATCATTCATTTATGCACTCTGCATTATTGCCTTTTATTGGTCGATTGTTTATGTATTGGACAAGAAGAAGATTTATATTAAAGTGTGATAATTTAGTGAGTAGGAATCTACTGGGGAATATTCCAATTAATAATTTGATGATAATAGGAGTAAGAAACCTTTTTTAATGAAAGAGTGTCTGTGCTAACAAGAAACTTTCCGGTTTCCCAACATCAATCAACATAGCTCCTGTATGATCAAATGCATTAATTAGGTGATTTTTTGCCAGATCTAAGTACACATCCACCATCGAAAATTTTCCTTTCTGTTTCATCAAAATTAGTAATTGGTTATTGATAACATGTATACCACTAAAAGCTTTTTGAAAAAGGGCATCTGCATTGCGAACAATTTTTTCTTCACTGGTTTTTACATTTCTCCAGCCACATAAAATTGATTGGTTATTAAATAAAAAATACCTTGAAGTCTCTCGCTGACTAACCGCTAAGGTTGCTAAAGATTTTTTTTGTTGATGTTGCTGTACCATCACAGACAAATCCATATTGGTAAGGATATCTACATTCATTACAATAAAATCATTTTGTCCTTCAAAGTACCAGCCTGCTTTTTGTAAGCCGCCTCCGGTTTCCAACACTCCCTCAGTTTCATCAGAAATGGTAATTCTGCTTCCCCATCCATCATTTTTTTGAACTGCTTCAATAATCTGGTCTGCAAAATGATGCACATTGATGATCACATCATAAATATTATGTTCTTGTAAATACATTATATTCCTCTGTAACAAAGATTTTCCATTTACCATCGCCAATGCTTTGGGGTGATGATCGGTCCAGGGTTTAAGCCGAGAGCCGAGGCCTGCAGCGAAGAGCAGGGCACGGATACCCACTAGCCCCCTGGAGGGGGAATTAATGAACTGTAAATTATCATGTATTGATTTCATTTTGTATTTACTAATACTAACAAAAAATTTCTTACTTCCCCTTTTAGGTGGTTAATTATTTCTTCCAGTTTCCACTATTTGTATGCTCCAACTTCACATTCAGTTTATATTTATTTCTTAAATGACGGGCCGTTTGTTCTGCAGCGAATACACTTCTATGTTGACCTCCTGTACATCCAAAATTGATGATTAAATGACTAAAACCTCTTTGCAAATATACACTCACAGTAATGTCTATAAGATCCCAAACACTATTCAGATATTCATTCATTTTTGTTCTTTGCTCTAAAAAATCCTGAACAGATTTATCTTTTCCTGATAAAGTTTTATATTCATCAAATCGACCCGGATTTAAAATGCCACGCATGTCAAATACAAAACCACCGCCATTCTCAGTTGGGTCAGGGGGTATTCCTTTTTTATAACTGAAACTATTTATTTCAATTAATAAAGGGGTAAGGGGATTTGCTTGTGGTGGTTCGAAACGATGTATCATTTCATCGGTCACAACTAATCGCAATACGCGGTCAAACTCCGGCGTTATGATGCTTACACTTTTATACTCTATAAAAAATTTAAGGTTTCGCAATGCCAATGGAATGCTTGCTAAAAAGTGTGCTTTTCGTTCAAACAATCCACGAAAACCATAAGCACCCATTACTTGCAATAATCGAATTAAAACATACCCATTGTATTGACTAACAAAAGTGATACGATCAATCGGCTTTTTTAATAACCCATCTACCTGGTCCATATAATAATCGAGTAATGAATTTTTCCACTCTTCGCTCAATTCTGCTTTTGCCTGCCATAACAAGGAAGCTACATCATATTGCAATGCACCTTTCATGCCTCCCTGATAATCTATAAAATTTACTTTGTCGTCCTTCACAATGATATTCCGGCTTTGAAAATCGCGGAACATAAAATATTTGTTTTCTGTCCGGGTTAAATAAGTGCTCAAAGCATCAAAATCGTCCAGCATCGCTTGTTTATCGTAAGGGAGTTGAAGTGTGTCTAAAAAATAATATTTAAAATAAAGCAAATCACTCATGATGGCTTGTTTGCCAAACTCCTTTGCGGTTAAACAATAATCGTAGTTTAATCCTTTATCACCCAATACCTGAACCTTGGCCAGCGCTGCTAAACTTTTTTGAAAAAGTTGAAAAGAATAGTCAGTATGGCCATTTTGTTCCAGTTTATTCAAAAGTGATTCCGTACCCAAATCCTCTTGAATATAAATAGTATCGGTTTCATTAACAGCCAGAATTTGTGGAACCGGCAATCCTGCTTTTTCAAAATGGCGGCTGAAATAAATAAATGTTTGGGTTTCTTTCTGGTGTAGGTTATGGGTTGCAATAAAAGTTTTATTTCCGGAATAAATACGGAAATAAACTCTATCGCTACCGCTTTGCGGCAATTTTTCAATGCGATCAGGTCTAGGCTTACCAATCGATTCAAACAATTTGTCAATAGCTTCTAAAACTGATTCCATGTAGTTTACCGGTTTACAGCGAAAATAAAGATTAGTATTGAATGCAAATCAGTATTTTGACAATTTGACACAATTGAATAGGTATAAATTTTTATAAAATGGAGGTATATTGAAGTAAATATGATCTTTCAAAATTTACTAGTCTGATGGTTGGTGTCGGAATTCGTCTTACTCCTCCAAACGGAGTATTTGGTTTGGAGCACTTGTATATGCTAGAATTAGGATATGGATATTATACAAAAAATAATGGGATGAATTCAGATATTGTTTCATTGAATTTGAAGTTTACATAAAATATTTCAATACAGTTGTTTTGTAAGTTTAAGCATGATATATAATTTTGTTTAATTTAGAAGGATGAATAAAATTGTATTTTCTTGGTTATTAACAATGATTCTAGGCGAAGGATTACTTGCTCAAAAGATTGAAAAATTCTATGATTACAAATGGAATGAATGTCCAGCTAATGAGGCTCGTTTTTATTCTTATATAGAAAACACTGATTCCGGATGGGTTCGCTTTGATTATTTTTTGGCAGAGAAGAAATTGCAAATGAAAGGAAAATATAAGGACAGTACCCGTAAAATCTCAGACGGGTATTTTTATTTTTTTCATTCAAATGGAGTAATACAATCTACCGGACAATACCTGAATAACAAGAAGAATGGCTTGTGGCTTGGATTCTACCCGGATAAAACTATGAGCGATTCTACTTTTTATGATTCAGGCAATCCTAAAGGAACTTCCATTCAATGGCATACCAATGGGTTTATGTCTGACTCAACTGTTTATATAGAAGATGGGAAATCTGTTGCTGTTTCATGGTTCGATGATGGCACAGTTTCATCTGCAGGACGTTTGAATATTTTACACGAAAAAACCGGTAAATGGCAGTATTTCCACAAGACAGGCAAACTTAGTGCAGACGAAATATATGATAATGGTGTACTTATAGACCGAAAATATGTTTCTGAGGATGGAATAACTATGACAGATACAACCAACAAATCACATCCCGCACAATACCCGGGTGGAATTCCAAAATGGACTAAATACTTAGAACGAAATTTATATTTTCCCCCCAATTACAAGATTGTGAATGGCGATAAAGCTGTTGTTGTCATGGTATTTACTGTTGATGAAAATGGCAATGTGAAAGATGTAGTGGTAGAAACTCCTTTCTTTCCGGCTTTTGATGAGATTGCATTAAAAGTTATTAAAAATTCTCCTAAATGGATTCCGGCGATTGACCATAATCGTAATGTTAAATATCACCACAAACAGACTGTATCATTTAACCAGATTAGCAATTAATATTTATAGGATTTATAATGACGAACATGCTGATTAACTTCCCCCTAATTTCTAATAGGTAATCCAAAATTTAAGGCTGCAAGCCAAACACATTCACCTGTTTACAACCTTCTAATGATGGTTGTTTTCTTAGCAGAACCAATTCATTCACTTCAAAAGATGCTTGAAAACTTCTCGTTGCATATACGCTTTCGGCTTTCCGGTAAATAGCTTCTGATAATTGTTCTGCAATGGTTACATGTGGTTTTTTTATAAAACACATTTCAGGACAACCATAACTTTTCACGTATTCGTCCACCACCAGCAGTTCTTTGGTTAATTGTTGAAAAGGTTGCTGATTCTGCACACGCAAAAAAATGGTATGCGGCTCAAATCCATTAAACTTGTCGAGCGTAACACGGAACTTTTTTTGGGCACTGATAATACGGTGCATCCAACGAATAATGGTTTCTTCCATTTCCTCCTTAGCCAGAAAACCAGCTACTTCTATAAAAGGATTAATTTGTTTGGATACCGGTTCTGCGAATTGGGTATAGAACAATTGCTTCTCCACGATTAACTGCTCCTTCACCGTTTTATCCGGACATACCACCAACCGATATTCACATAACCCATGCACCTTTTTATTGAAAGAAATATTTTGCATCACACCCAATTCCATAAATAAAAATTTATTTGGATAACAATATTAGCATAAATTTACTAAATTATTTAGCATTTCAAAATTTAATTACTATGAATGGGGAATTAGGGTTTGGCGCCGCCTATAAAGGCTCCAAGAAGTATAGCCAGTGGGATATACCTACCGCAAACGCTACCGGATTTGGTGCCGCTACCGATGATTTTATGGAAAGGGGTATTGATTTAAACGAACAGCTTATCAAAAACAAACCTGCTACTTTTTTTTTCAGGATGAATAGCGAAGCGATGATAGAAGCAGGTATTCATAGTGGCGATATATTAATTGTAGACCGAAGCATTAAAGCCGTTAACGGAAAAATTATCGTGGCCATTGTAAACGGAGAATTGCTGGTAAGGCGATTGCAAACGCATATAAAAGGAGTTACCCTAATTGCTGAAAATAAAAAATATGGAAATATACAGATAGATGAGTTTAGTAATTATGGTGCTTGGGGAGTGGTTACTTATTCAATTCACCCCCTTTTTTAGAAACATTACCGCAGGAGACGGGGAGACGCAGTGGTAAAACCAAACCTCTGCACCTTCCCGTCTCGGCGGTAATAAAAAAAATACCCTTGAGAGCCATTATTGATTGCAATAGTTTCTACTGTTCCTGCGAAAGACTTTTTCGCCCCTTACTGCACAATAAACCCGTGGTTGTTCTCAGTAACAATGATGGTTGTATCATCTCCAGAACAGATGAAGCCAAAGCATTGGGCGTAGAAATGGCCGGCCCTTATTTTAAAGCCAAACCGCTGATCGAGAAATTTGGTGTAACTACTTTTTCATCTAATTACCATTTATATGGCGATATGAGTTGGCGGGTAATGGAAACCCTACGCATGTTATTACCGGCCGATTCAATAGAAGTGTATTCGGTGGATGAATCTTTTCTTGACCTCTCGCATATACCCGACAAAGAACTGGCATCCTTTGCCTTACACCTCAAAGAAATGGTGGAACTATGGACGGGCATCAAAGTATCCATTGGTGTGGCACCTACCAAAGTATTGAGTAAGGTTGCCAATCGCTTAGCCAAAAAAAACAAAGTAGTCACCAACTGTATTTTACTATTAGATACACCAAGAAAAATAGAACAGGCTTTGCAGAAAACAGCGGTAGAAGATATTTGGGGTGTAGGATACCAGTATGCCGAAAAACTTCGACGTTATTCAATCAACACAGCTTTGGACCTTAGTAAAAAAGATATTGCCTGGGCTGCTAAAAATCTGGGAGGGGTAACAGGTGCCAGACTCATCCGCGAGCTAAAGGGCATACAAAGCATTCAAATGATGCAAGAGCTGGTTAATAAAAAAATGATTGCGACTACCCGAATGTTCGGTTCTCCCGTTACCGAATTAACGGAAATAAAAGAAGCCGTTGCTACCTATATTTCTCGTGCTGCAGAAAAATTAAGAAGGCAGCATAGTGCCGCCAATAGCATCAGCGTATTTTTAGTTCCAAAAATTAAAACAAGTACAACCCATTACCACCATGGCCCTTCTGTAAGTAGTTATGTTATCTTACCCATAGCCAGTTCCGCTACACACGAATTAATTAAACCTGCGCTGCTTCTTGCTGAAAGATTATATGAAAAAGGAACCGTTTACAAAAAAGCCGGTGTACTCTTAAGCGGAATTGTGCCCGACAATTCCATTCAGGGCAATCTTTTTAATCCGGGTGCTGAAAATAAACATCGGTTACTCATGAGTATGATGGATAATGTAAACTTTGCCATGCGCAATGATGTATTGAAATTTGCCAGTTCAGGTAGTTCCCGAAACTGGAAAATGAGACAGGAACTGCGCAGCCCTCGCTATACAACCCGATGGGATGAAATTTGTACGGTTAAATAAAATCGTTGACTTTAGTAATAAGCGAATAGCTTTCAAAACTATTTAACAGGAACAACCGGCTAAAAAAATAAATAGTAGCATTGCCTATATTTTTTCATAAAATGTAAGTTGCCTATTTTTTAATTTCCTATTTTTTTTTGGATTAGGTATAATAAGCGCAAACTCTTTATGTCACCCTTTCAGGGTTTATTAAATTTTTTTCTATTGTGCTATAATAGTACCACCTCTTCGGGATTTTAAAGTCCCATTCATCCAAATCAAAAGCCCGAAGGGCTGTCATTGTTTTAATAAATCATACAACAGCATTTCCAAAACCCTGAAAGGATGACATAAAGAGTTTGCGCTTGAACTACCTAATCATATTTTTTTATGGAGCAGTACAATTTCTGTCATTAAGTTCCTCAAAAGGAGAAAAGGGGTGAAATGATCACTTAATCCATCCTTTTGATTTACATTGTTATTGAATAACCGCTGAATATACTTTAAACAAAAGCCATATGAAAAAGCTTCTCTGCCTTTTATACGCAGTTCCCTTTCTTTGCGTTGCGCAAGAGCGTCCTAATATCATTTATATCATGAGTGATGACCATGATGCCAATGCCATAAGTGCCTATAATAAAACCCTTATCAATACACCCAATATAGATAGGATTGCAAAAGAAGGTGTACTATTTAATCGGTCTTTTGTAGGCAATTCTTTATGTGGACCGGCAAGGGCCACACTACTTACCGGACTTCATTCACATAAAAATGGTTTTATAGATAACAATTCTCTATTTGATGGATCTCAAATAACCATGCCCAAATTAATGCAACAAGCCGGGTACCAAACAGCAGTTATTGGAAAATGGCATCTTCAATCCTACCCTACCGGTTTTGATTATTGGAAGATCATTCCGGGTCAGGGAGTATAC
>JAYTSC010000216.1:0-2293 GCA_043745885.1 Bacteroidota bacterium
TTGCTGGCATGTTGCAAAGGCATATCCAGGTATTTACAAATATTATCTCTTTCACGAATTACTTCCAGAATCTCTAATGGGAATTTGCTGGGATAAGCATAATGCAAACGAATCCATTCTAGCCCTTTTACATCGGCAAGGGCATGCAATAGTTTCGGCAACTCTCTCTTTTTATAAATATCCAATCCGTAATAAGTAAGTTCCTGGGCAATGAGCATGATTTCTTTCACCCCTTTTTTTACTAGATTTTCAGCCTCTGCTACCAATGCCTCAATAGGTTTACTAATATGTTGTCCCCGCATTAAGGGAATGGCACAAAAAGAGCAGGTACGGTTACACCCTTCACTTATTTTCAAGTAGGCATAATGTTGGGGTGTACTTAACAACCGCTCACCTAATAACTCAGTTTTGTAATCAGCATCAAATTGTTTTAAAATCAATGGTAATTCTAGGGTTCCAAACCAGGCATCTACTTCGGGCATTTCTTTTTCCAAATCTGCCCGGTAGCGTTCGCTTAAGCATCCTGTTACATATACCTTATCTAATTTGCCCCTGCGTTTTAATTCTAACTGGTCAAGAATGGTATTGATACTTTCTTCTTTGGCTTTATCAATAAATCCACAAGTATTTATTATAGAAATATTGTGGTCGAGTTTTTTATTCTCATGCACTACATTAATTTCATTTGCTACCAGCTGACCACTAAGCACTTCACTATCTACCAGATTTTTGCTACATCCTAGCGTGATGATATTAACCTTGTCTTTTTTAAGTGTTCTTGATTTCATAATCCTGGCAAAAGTACTAATAAGAAAGAATTATTCATTCTCCATATAGATTAGGGCAATTAGCACCTGTTGAGGTAGAATAATTCTAATGATTTTCCGTATTCCTCTCGTAAACCATTTATTTGAAAACCGGACTTAAACAACACTTGTTTTGAGGCCGTATTTTCCGATTCAGTAATTGCATATACAGTTGGATGTATCGTTTTTTGAAAAAAGTAGTCAATTCCTTTACCTACCAACTCAGTGGCATACCCTTTTCCCCATGCTTCGGGTAAAAGGGCATAGCCCACATGGAAATCGGCATCACCTGAAAGATAAAGGAATGAAAAAGTACCTATGATCATATGGGTTAGCTTTTCTATTACTGCAAATCGACCTAATACAGAAGCATCCAAATAAAATTGTAGGTTCTCAAGCAAAAATTGATCAGACTCATCTCGATTCTTGACAGGTCGGATAAAGCGCATGGTATCCGGATTACTATTGATTTGATAGAAAGCATCCACATCCTCAGTGGTAAACCTTTTAACGAGTAGTCGATCCGTTTCAAATAATAGCATATTCAAATCTATTGATCAAAATTGTAATTTCTGTCAGGATTCATCTAACTCACTTTATGATAAGGTTATTTATGCCAATTAGTGGTTTACTGTTCGAATATTTTTAGCCGCTGATTCGCAGATTTAGTTTGATTTAATCTTGATTAATCTGCGAATCAACAGCAAAATTGAGAAAGTAATATGACAAACCTTTACATATCAATCAATCCAAGATTTACATCATTTATGAATTTCACTTGAAAAGTGAAAAGTAATATCCGGATTATTAGTGATTTCAGTATTTAAAAACCATTCACTTTGGGCTAAGTAAACCGGGTGACCATCTTTGTCTTCAGCAGAATTTTGTTGTTTAAAACGTAAAAAGTCTTCCAATTTTTTGGGATCCATACTGGTTAGCCAACATGCTTTGTAAAATGGTAAGGACCTAAACTCACAAGCTGCCCCATATTCCTGTAATAAACGGTATTGAATTACTTCAAACTGAAGCTCTCCCACGCAACCTATGATCTTTTTATTTCCCCCGAATTGGGTAAACAATTGGGCAACCCCCTCATCCATTAACTGATTAACACCTTTATCTAACTGTTTGGTTTTCATTGGATCTTTATTAACAAACTCTTTAAAAATTTCAGGTGAAAAAGTAGGTATCCCTACAAAATAGAAATTTTCTCCTTCGGTTAAAGTGTCTCCTATTTTAAAGCTGCCGGTATCAAACAAGCCAACGACATCCCCGGCATAAGCATCATCAATAATATCCTTATTTCTGGCCATAAAGCTATAAGGGTTACTAAAGCGAACATCCTTATCCAGACGAACATGGTGAAAATACTTGTTACGTTCAAACCTACCACTGCAAACACGCATGAAGGCAATTCTATCACGATGCTTTGGATCTAAGTTGGCGTGAATTTTAAAAATAAAGCCACTGAATTTGTCCTCGCCTAC
>JAYTSC010000217.1:0-2617 GCA_043745885.1 Bacteroidota bacterium
TTTAGGTCTATTGCTTTTGTTGCAATTTTATAATGAAGGTCTAATGGGGAAGGAAGTTTATAGAACTGTACCAGCTCATCAATATTGTGTTGGTTGTAACTTGCACCTATTCCCTCAACCTTTCTTTGCAAAGTATATTTTCCATCTTCGGCTACTTTCCTTTTATCTTCGCGTAATGCATCTTTAATTTTATTTCTCGCTTTGGCAGTTACAACAATGCTTAACCAGTCTTCGGAAGGTTTCTGTTTATTGCTCGTAATAATTTCAATCTGATCGCCACTTCGGAGTTTGTGGCTGATGGGAACTAATTTGTGGTGTACTTTTGCCCCAATACATTTGGTACCGATTGCTGAGTGTATTGAGAAAGCGAAATCTAATGCAGTACTACCGGTAGGCAACATTTTTACTTCACCCTTTGGCGTGTACACATATATTTCCTCAGCCAGGAACGAAGTTTTAAAATCTTGTAAAAAATCTACCCCATCTGTATCATTGGTACTGAGTACCTCTCTTATTTGTCCAAACCATTTATCAAATCTATCTTCATCACTGCTACCCTCTTTGTATTTAAAATGAGCTGCCAATCCTTTTTCTGCTATTTCATTCATTCTTTTTGTACGAATCTGGACCTCCACCCACTTACCTTGTGGGCCCATTACAGTTGTATGTAAGGCTTCATATCCATTGTTTTTAGGATTACTAAGCCAATCACGCAACCTTTCAGGGGAAGGAGTATATTCATCTGTTATCATCGAATATACTTTCCAACAATCTTCTTTTTCTTTTTCGGGTGTTGAATCAAGGATGATACGAATGGCAAAGAGGTCATACACTTCTTCAAAAGAAACAGACTTCTTTTTTATCTTGTTCCAGATACTGTGAATGCTTTTTGGGCGCCCATGCATCTCAAAAACAAAACCACCTGCAGTCAGTTTATCTTTTAATGGTCGGATAAATTCATTAATATATCTTGTACGTTCCCTCTTTGTTTCTGACAATTTTTTGGCTATCTCCCGATAAGCTTCCGGCTCCATGTATTTCATGGACAGGTCTTCTAGCTCGGTTTTTATATTGTATAATCCCATTCTGTGGGCCAAAGGAGCATATACCCATATGGTTTCCGAAGCAACTTTTAATTGCTTTTCACGCTTCATATGGTCAAGCGTTCGCATATTGTGTAGCCTATCAGCCAACTTAATCAGGATAACTCTAGGATCATCGGTTAAGGTTAGTAATATTTTTTTAAAATTTTCTGCCTGCTGACTGGTGTTGGTGTCCATGATATTGGAAATCTTGGTCAATCCATCTACAATCTTTGCAATCTCATTTCCAAATTCTCCTTGAACATCTTCTAGACTAATGTCTGTATCTTCTACGGTATCATGTAGCAAAGCACAAATGGTACTTCTTACACCCAGTCCAATTTCTTCTACACAAATCATGGCAACCGCAATCGGGTGTAAAATATAAGGCTCACCACTTTTCCTCCGCATTGTTTTATGGGCATTGGCAGCCATTTCAAAAGCCGCCCTCACTAATTCTTTATCTCCTTTTTTTAATTTAGGTCGAAGGCTACGTAACAGGGCACGATAATGCCTGATTATTTCATTTTTTTCCTGTTCAGCAGTAAGGGTATATTTTGGTAAAACAGGCTCAATAAAAGTTTCGGTTTCTTGCTCCATATCTGTAGCAAATATACGAAAGGGAAATGGTCGATAGGCCATAATCCAATGACCAAATATAAAATTTTGGAATAGGTAGTTGTCTAATATTTTCAATATTTCATTATCTGCCTGAGAGGATACTTATTACCTTTGAAAACTATTATGCCCCAAACAACCTCAAAAAAAATATTTAATTTTTCATTATTGCTTAAGGTTTTGCGCTTTGTGAAGCCATATCGACTTTTCTTTTTCAGCAGCATTTTTCTTGCATTGGTTATGGCAATATTTGCTCCTGTTAGGCCTTATTTAATTCAACTAACCATTGATAAAGCAATTGGCAAAGCGGTTCATCTTCCCCATTGGTTGGAAGCCATCTTATTTACGAAAGATATTTCTGATGCCACAAAATTCATCATTGCTATCAGTATTTTTCAGGTAATTTTTTTGCTACTTGAAACAACTATTCGGTTCTTCTTCACTTTTACTACTTCCTGGTTAGGGCAGAGTGTTATTAAAGACCTAAGAAATACGGTTTACAATAAAATACTCAGTCTTAATCTTAAACAGTTTGATACAACACCCATCGGTACCCTAACCACTCGAACCATAAATGACATTGAAAGTATTAATGATATTTTTTCCGATGGACTGATACCCATTATCGCAGACTTGTTAACCATCCTCATCACTTTAGGGGCTATGTTTTGGATGGATTGGCGTTTAACATTGATCAGCTTGGTGCCATTCCCAATAATGATTTTAGCCACTTATTATTTTAAGGAAAGTGTTAACAAAAGTTTTATCAGGGTTAGAAATGCTGTGGCTGCTTTAAACGCTTTTGTTCAAGAGCATATTACAGGTATGCAGGTAGTTCAGGTATTTGCTGCAGAAGAAAGGGAGTTTAATAAGTTTACAAAAATAAATGGGGAACACAGAAATGCTAATATCCGCGC
>JAYTSC010000218.1:0-12338 GCA_043745885.1 Bacteroidota bacterium
ACACATGCCGGGTTGTAATAATAATTGATTGCCTTTCACCATATTTCCCCATTCATGTCCATCCATGCCAATACCATGTCCGGTTCTATGAGGTAAACCCGGCAATTGGTAGCCAGGTCCAAAACCTGCATCCGTTAATACTTTTCGTGCAGCGGCATCAACTAATTCACAGGCCATACCAATTTTAGCAGCGGCAAAACCGGCGGCTTGGGCTTTTTGTTCCAGGTTCCATATTTCGATTTGACGTTTAGTAGGCTCTGCACCAAATACAACAGTTCTACTGATATCTGAACAATATCCCTCTACAGTACAGCCACAATCCATCAAAACAATATCTCCTTTCTTTAATTTTTGTGGTTTTACACTACCATGTGGTAACGCTGATGCCTCGGCAAAATTTACCATAGCACCATCTGCATTTCCACCAAATTGGCGATGTGCATTCGTAACAATGGATGAAAACTCACCGGGTGACATGCCTTCCTGCAAACTGTTATAACCAGTTCTCATGGCAGCCAATGTAATGTCATTCGCTTTTTGCATTAAAGCAAGTTCTGCAGGTGATTTTATTAATCTACAAGGAATAGTAATAGGATCTCCACTGATAAATTCTAAGTGTGGCGCTTCTTTTTGCATACCATTTAATACAAAATAACGTAGACGTTCTTCAACTCCAATTTTACCTGAATGAATACCGGCATCTTTAAAAGCAGTGGCGATTTGTTTATACGGACTTTCATCTTCTTGCCAAATATGGACTTCTTTTCCAATGGTGATCAACTCACGCAAACGGGATTCTTCAAAACCCGGACAAACATAACGCGTCTCTCCTTTTGCAGGAATAATAGCAACCATGGTTCGTTCACTGGGCCACCAACTAATGCCTGTAAAATATTTAAGTGAAGTGCCCGAATCTAATACCAATGCTTCTATTTTCTGTTCCGTCATTAATCGTTGCGCATTGGCCACTCTTTGATCTCGTTCTGCTTTTGAGATAGGAACCACATCTTTTGTCATGGATACAAGGCCATCCAATTCCGATTTTTTTTCAGACTTTTCCTCTGAAGATTTGCAAGAAGATACACTTGCAATAAAGCCGGTTCCGGCCACCATGGCTGAAAGTTGTAGGAAGTCTCTTCTTGGTAAGCGCATAAATTAGATTTAGTATTTTCAGGAAACAGAATTAAAGTTAAGTGATTAATGCCAATCATTTCCGTATATTGTTCATACTTATCTTTTATAAATGTCTTTAAAGATTTTACGGAAAACAATAGGTTTTTGGTCTGCAACTTCTATAGTAATCGGAAGTGTTATTGGCAGTAGCATTTTTATGAAACCTGCAACCATGGCGGCACAACTTGGTTCGCCTTATTTGATAATTATTGTATGGTTAGTGGCAGGCCTTATCAGCATGTTTGGTGCAATGGCTTTTGCAGAAATGGGTACTATGTTTCCGGAAACAGGTGGGCAATATATATATCTCCGTTATGCTTATGGCGATTTTATTGCTTATCTCTACGGATGGTCTAGTATTGCCGTTATTAATTCTGCCGCTATTGCGGCTATTGCTTTTGTAATGGCTTCCTATGCAGGATATTTCATTCCCCTTCCTCATTTCAACTTTATTACAGAACATTCAGTCGTTATTAGTATTCCAATGATTGGAGATATCTTACCCCTACAAAATTTCGGGATAAAGTCTTTGGCAATTTTTGTAATTATGAGTTTAAGCTTCATTAACTATGTAAGTGTTCGTTCCGGAAATGCTATTCAATTTGTTGCTACAGCTTTTAAAGTAGCCGTAATTGTTATTTTAATATTCGGTATTTTTTTATCTGGAAAAGGACATGCCATAAATTTTATTACCAATGCACCCAGCTTCCATTTAAGCAACTGGACACTACTTGCAGGGTTTATGGCAGCAACAACAGGTGCATTTGCCTCTTATGATGGATGGAATAATTTGAACATGATTGCAGGAGAAATAAAAGACCCATCCAGAAATATTACGAGAAGTCTGATTATTGGATTATGGATATGTATTTGTATTTATATGATGGTTACTCTGGCATATATGTATGTATTACCGATTGAGGTTATGGCAAAATCGCCTTTAGTTGCCAGTGAAGCAACTGCTATTGTAATGGGCCAATGGGGTGGCGCCATTATTGCATTCTTAATAGTAATTTCCTGTCTGGGCTCCGCCAATGTAAACCTGTTAACCAATGCAAGGGTAATTTTTGCCATGGGGGAATCTAAAACATTTTTTAACTGGGCAGGAAGCGTACACGCTAAATTTAATACACCGGGAAATGCAGTTCTGTTACTGGGTATCTGGAGCAGTTTACTTGTATTGAGTGGCTCATTTGATATACTTGCTGATATGTTTATTTTTATGAGTTGGGTATTTTATGGGCTAGTTGTATTGGGTGTTTTTATTTTACGAAAGAAGTTGCCGAATGCTGAAAGGCCTTACAAAGCGTGGGGTTATCCGGTAATTCCTCTTATTTTCATTTTATTTACAGCCCTGTACATTGGAGTAACTTTATACAATGATATTGCCAATTATCTAAATGGAACATCGCCCATCATCAATTCTGTATTTGGATTGTTATTAACTGCTATAGGAATTCCTTTGTTTTATTATTTCAAATGGAAACAGGCAAAAAATTAAATAGTAGTAAATTAAATTAGCCGCAGTTCGCAGATTAAAAAAATCAGTGAAACTGTGGTTATAAAAAATTATTCTCTACACAATCTTTCTATTAACATTTTTCTTTCAGGATATTGCTTTGCCAATTCATTTGCTTTGGCCAATACAAAATCTGCGAAATCAAATCCGGGAGACACAGTACAGCCCACAAATGAATAAATACCTCCAGGTGCATTTTCTGATGCAAACCATGATCCTGCGGAAACAATTGCCTGAAAAGTTTCTCCATTTTCAATATTTGAACCTAATCTAAGTAAAGTATATTTTCCATCAAGATCAATCACATGAATATGCAAAGTATTCCCTGCATAAAAATGCCAACATTCATCACTTTTTATTTTATGGAAGGCAGAAAAGTTACCTTGTAAGATTAAAAAATAGATGGCAGTTGAAAAAAACCTGTCACCTCCAAATCTTTCCGGCAGCTCTTTTCCTGAAACAAACTCCGTAGCCCGATAAGTTTCTTTATAATAACCTCCTTCGGGATGTGGTTGTAATTCATATTTTTCAATCAATTCTTGAAAAGAATACTGCATTAATTTATTTTTTTGGCTTACGCTTGATAGGTTTCTTATACTTCTTTTTCATCTGTTCTTTTCTGGTCACTTTTTGATTGACTTTGGAATTTTTTGCAGATTTTTCATGAAAAGCCGGACCAACATCTTTCTTCTTGGGTAGCTTTACACGATCGGTTTTCATGTAAAATTTTGGTTTCTCATCTTCCGTTAATACATCAGATATTTCCAAATCAGCAGGCAAGGGTAATAAAGGAATTGAATAGCGCATCAACGCTTCAATACTTGCTTTGGTCTTTTCTTCTTTGGGTGTAATCATCGCAATCGAAATCCCTTTTCTGTCTGCTCTTCCGGTTCTTCCTATACGATGAATATATGTTTCAGCCACATCCGGCATATCAAAATTGATCACATGCGAAACTTCTGCAACATCAATTCCTCTTGCCACAATATCAGTAGCAATTAAAAATCGACAATTACCTTCCTGAAACTGTTTTACTGCATTAAAACGAAAATTCTGGGCCTTATTAGAATGAATAACTCCTGCTTCTTCCGGAAAAGTTAGTTCCAATTCTGCAAATAAGCTATCAGCTAATTGTTTGGTACTCACAAAGACCAACACTTTAGACATGCTTTTATCTTGGTGTAACAAATAAGTTAGCAAGTTTACTTTTGTATAAAAATTTGGCACAGCATATCCCGTTTGTTCTATATTTTCTAGTGGAGTACCGGTTGGTGCTGCTTCAATTTTAATGGGATCATTAAAGTAGACCTGCATTAATTTTTCAACTTCATCAGTAATGGTTGCAGAAAACAATAGATTTTGTCTTTTCGTTGGCAATAAATCGAGAATATTTTTTATTTGCGTTCTAAATCCAAGGTTCAGCATTTCATCCATCTCATCAATAACCAATTTCTTAATCATTTTTACATCCAATGAACCGTGTAAAATAAGGTCCATTAAACGGCCCGGAGTTGCAACGATTATATCTGAACCTTTCTCAACCCTTTCTTTTTGAGGATTAATATTGGTTCCACCATAGATACCATCCACTTCAATAGTCATATAAGTGGTTAGTTTTCTAATGGCTTCTACCACTTGTAAAACCAATTCACGTGTTGGTACCAAAATCAGCAATTGAACAGATCTTGTTTTTGAAAACTTCATCAAACGAAGGGTGGGCAATAAATAGGCAAATGTTTTACCCGTACCTGTTTGTGCTATCCCACAAACATCTCTACCAGACATAATAACCGTGAACGCCTTATGTTGGATGGTAGTAGGCTTTGTATACCCTAAATCTGCCAAGGCGTTTAATAAAGGTGTATTTAGGTTTAAATCTGTAAAAGTCATACTAGTTCAATCTACTGTGATCCGCAAAGGTACGGTCTGTTGCAAATGTTTTACATTGTATATTTATTGAACCAATTAATAGATAATGAAAATAACGATCTTCTTAATGACCATTCTAGCTATATTAAGTATAAATAGCTGTAAGCCAATAGCCAATCATCAGCAGTCATTTCAAACTACCCCTTTTATTTTAACGGGTGCTGAACAAACTGAAAAATACTTGCCTTTATTAAAAGGAAAGCGTATTGGCATTCTTGCCAATCCAACGACTGTTATTCGCCAAACGCATTTGGTGGATAGTTTGCGAAAATTGGGTGTTCAAATTGTAAAAGTTTTTGGTCCCGAACATGGATTCAGGGGCAATGCAAGTGCGGGTGCAAAAGTTAGTGATGAAATCGATCCGGTTACAGGCATTCCTGTAATCTCTTTATATGGATCAAAATCTAAACCCAGTAAAGAAGACCTTGCAGATATTGATTTAATGATTTATGATTTACAAGATGTAGGCTGCCGCTTTTATACCAACATTAATGCTTTGGCTCGTTTAATGGAAGCCTGTGCAGAAAATAATAAAGAATTGCTCATTTTAGACAGACCCAACCCAAATGGCTATTTTATTGATGGACCGGTTTTAGATATGAAATTAAAATCAGGTATTGGCATGTTTCCTATTCCCATTTCTCATGGATTAACAATTGGAGAGTTTGCACAAATGGTGAACGGTGAAGGATGGTTAGCTAACAAAGTAAAGTGTAACATCAAAATTATCCCGGTTACCCATTACACCCATGATAAATCATATACACTTCCGGTAAAACCTTCCCCCAATTTAAATACCCAACAATCTATACTCTTGTATCCTTCCTTATGTTTATTTGAAGGAACCATTATTAGTCAGGGCAGAGGAACTTATTTTCCTTTTTCTGTTCTGGGAAATCCCGATTTACAAAACCAGTATCCTTTTTCTTTTACACCTACTAGCATTAAAGGAATGGCAGAAACGCCACTTCACATGGATAAGGTTTGTTATGGATTAGATCTACGGAATTATGATTTAGACATCATGAAAAAATCCAAACAAATCAATATTTCATGGATGATTGAGTTATACAAAGCATACCCATATAAAGAAAAATTCTTTGATTACAAACAAAGTAAGGAAATGGGCAATATAGATAAACTGGCAGGTACTACAGAATTTAAAGAACAAATTATTGCCGGTATTTCTGAAACAGATATTCGAAAAAGTTGGGAGCCTGGTTTACAAGCTTTTAAAGAAATGCGGAAAAAATATGTTTTGTATCAGTAATTTTTTAGCAAAAGATTCCCAGATGTTTATCCATCGTCGAAACTGCGGTTACGTATATTAATTAATCTCAAATTACTACCTCACGTAACAAATAAAAGATAGACTGGTAATTTTCTCCTGTTGCTTCAGTCAAAGCCATTTCACAAGTCTTACCGGATGAATAATATCCATCATATTTTTTAATTTTTACTTCTGAAGCTTCTGCTTTAGTTGCGCTAGCAGTTAACTGGGGGAAAAAGAAACCCCTATCCCCTGCCATACCACAACAACCACTTAAAAATGGAATGACCGCTTCCATAGCACAAGCATTCCCAATATTTTGTAATTTTTGAATAAGGTTCATTTTAAGCGTAGTACATACCGGATGGAAAACAATGCAATTCTTTTTTTCACCGATTTTTAATTTAGGCAATAAATAATCTGAGGCAAAATCGATACTATCAATAATTTTCAATTGTTTCAGTTTTTGCTTGTTTTCTTCAGTCAGATAGCTTTCAGCATTTTGTAAAGAATAGGTACAAGAAGTTACATCCATTAATACAGGCGCAGTCCCAGCATTTGTCCAATTCCATAATTTCTCAATGGTAGCATTTGCTGTATGCGCATAGGCAGGAATGAATCCTTTTGAAGAAAATATTTGCCCACAACAAACACCGGTAGTATGATCTGCAATCTTTATAGCCAATCCTGCTTTTGTACATAAACTTTGAATGACTTCATTAATGGACATCAAATCCTTGCTGTCTGCCCCCATCATTCTGGTAATGCAGGAAGGAAAATAAACTACATCAGGTATCTCAGATTTAACCGATGTAATATGAATTGGCTTTGAGATAGCATTTGTCCATAAAGGAAAACCGGGTAGGACTTTTTTAACGCCTGATGTAAGATTCCTCATTCCATTTTTTCCGGTAATCGCATTGATTAAGTTGCCCGAATGAATTCCTAACGTGAGCATCTTTTCTACCATGCCAAAATTTTTGGCAACTTGAAAGGCAATTTGATTAGCCATAAGAGAATGATTTTCCCTTCTTAACCTTTTGATTAATTCACCGGTGTTGATAGATACCGGACAATCTATAGAACACATCCCATCTACTGCACAAGTATCCATTCCTGAAAACTGAAATTCTTTATTTAGTAAATCAAACTCCAATTTATTCCCACTTGTTTTTAATCTTTGCAATGATCTTCTTATTTGAATCCGTTGCCTGGGAGTTAACGTGTATTCTCTACTGGGACAACGATTTTCACAATAACCACATTCCACACATTTATCTACCTCTTCTTCAACGATAGGCATAGTCTTCAAATTCTTGAGGTGACATTCAGGGTCATTATTTATTACCACTCCCGGATTAAGCAGTTGAGCAGGATCTATCAGTTTTTTTAAATCCTGCATCACTGTATAAGCCGCTTCTCCCCATTCATCTTTTACAAAAGGAGCGATCTGTCTGCCTGTTCCATGTTCTGCTTTTAGTGAGCCTTTGTATGTATGAATAATCATGTTGGCAAGATCCTTATTGAAAGCCTCAAAAACAGAAATGTCAGCTTTGGTATTTACAGGTTGTGTAATTAAGAAATGAATATTCCCTTCTTTGGCATGCCCAAAAATGATGGCATCCTTATAATTGTATTTTTTAAATAAGGCTTGCAAATCTATAATGGCACTACCCAGCCTTTCCAATGGCACGGCCACATCTTCTAACATAGCAGTGGTTCCTTTAGCCCTAACAGCTGCAACTGAGGGATACAATCCCTTTCTTAATTTCCATAAATGTGCTTGTTCATTTGGTTCTTGGGTAAATGGAAGACTAGCAATAAAAGGTAAGGTTTCAATTGTCAGAAACGCATTTTCAAGTTTTATTGAGAGCTCTAAAGGATTCGTTCCTTGGTATTCACATAAAATAGCAGTAGCATTAGGAGGAAGGTCTTTTATCATTTTAGGACAAATTTCCATATCCTCAATAGAATGTAAAGCAGGCCTATCCATCAATTCAAGTGCATCCGCTCCTGTTGCTTTTAATGATGGAACTACTTCTGCCGCAACAACTGGGTTTTCGAAAAATAATATTCCCGTTGATTTAAATTGTTTATCAGGAATCGTATTTAAAACGGCTTCAGCAATGAAAGCAAGGGTACCTTCTGCCCCAATTAATAAATGTGCTAAAATATCTAATGGGTGTTCAAAATCAATAAATGCATTAATGCTGTATCCGACAGTGTTCTTAATCAGATATTTTGATTTTATTTTTTCAACCAAAGATTTATTTTCAACAACAGTCTGTTTAAGCAGCTGAATTCCTTTTGCAATTTCAAGCTCCTGTGTAAGAAAACGATCATAGTCTTCGGGAAGGGAACTATCATAAATATGTCCATTGGGTAATACAAATTTGATAGATTGAAGGGTATGATAAGAATTATGGGATACCCCACAGCACATACCACTACTATTATTGGAAAGAATGCCACCCATCATTGCTGCGGTAATGGAGGCTGGATCGGGACCAATTTTAGTTGAATAGGGTTTCAGCTGATGATTTACATGTGCGCCAATAGCAGCAGGTTCAACTTTAATTCGCAAACCTTTGTTCAGTGGCACTATTTTTTTCCAGTGCTTACTCAGATCTACCAAAATTCCGTCTGAAATAGATTGACCGCTTAAACTGGTACCACCTGTTCTAAAAGTAAGGGGAACTGTGTAGGTCTTTGCAAATATAAATAATTGTTGGATGTCTTCAACAGAATCGGGTTGAACAATAGCTTGAGGTAATAAATAATAGAAGCCTGCATCTCCGGCAAAAGCGTAACGGTCTGTTAATGATAATTTAAGTTTATTATCAGAGAAATATTTGCGCAGTTCAACAGCAATATTCTGCATAGAAAGAAAAATTAAATAAACCCAATAACAATTACTTCAATGCCTCATAAAGAATTTCAACAGTATGCAATGCTTTTTTCCCAGTCCCATCTTTTATCTGGTGACGACAACTGGTTCCCGTAGCAGCAATAATCGTTTCGGTTGTTTGATTGCGTACAGTTGGAAACAAAACCAACTCACCAATTTGCATAGAAAGTTCATAATGTTCTTTTTCAAACCCGAAAGATCCCGCCATTCCACAACAACCTGAAGGAATTGTTTCAACGGAATAATTTTCAGGCAAAGACAATACTTTCACGGAAGTGGATAAATTAGTTAAGGCTTTCTGTTGACAATGTCCATGTAGCTTAACCAGTTTTTTATCTGAACAAAACTGATCTTTCGAAATATTTCCTTTTTCTATTTCCGTGGCTAAAAACTCATCAATGAAAAATACATGTTTTGCAAGCCGTTTTGCGTCGTCCAGGTTTTCATCATAGGCCAAGTCAGGATATTCATCACGAAAAGTAAGAATGGCAGATGGTTCAATTCCAATTAATGGTGTTTCTGCTGAAATGATGGCAGTTAATGCAACAATATTTCGATTAATGATTTTCTGTGCATATCGAACCAACCCTTTAGAAAGCCAGGTACGGCCACTCTCCTCGTGTTTGGGAATAACTACATCATATCCTAATTTTTCTAGAAGCAGAATGGCTTTTTCCCCAATATGTGCATCATTGAAATTGGTAAATTCATCGCAAAAAAGAAATACTTTTCTTTGATAAGTTGGGTGGTTGTTTCTTCTATGTTTTTTATACCAACTGGATAGCGTAGTTTTTGACAAAGTTGGCATAGATCGTTTTACAGCAAATCCAGAAAGTGTTTTTATGATAGTTCCTGTAAAACCATTGGATACAACAAGGTTATAAATCGAGGGCATTAATGATCCTAGTTTTGCGGATGCAGTAAAATTGGCAATCAGTCTTGACCGAAAGGGAACACCATTGGCATCATGGTATTGTTGTAAGAATTCTGCTTTTAATTTTGCCATATCCACATTTGAGGGGCATTCAGATTTACAGGCTTTGCAACTCAAACAAAGATCCATTACTTCATAGATCTCTTTATTATCAAAACGATTCAGTTTATCGGAATTTGTTAAAAATTCTCGAAGGATATTTGCCCTTGCTCTTGTGGTATCTTTTTCATTGTGTGTGGCCATAAAGGATGGACACATGGTACCACCCGATAAATGCGTTTTACGACAGTCCCCTGATCCATTACATTGCTCAGCATGTTGCAGAATATCTTGCTCATGAAAACGAAAAACAGTTTTGAATGCAGGCGTAAATTGCCCAGGTACATACCGAAGCATCGTATTCATGGGTGGCGTATCAACAATTTTATTGGGATTAAATATATTGTTGGGATCCCAACTACGTTTGATTTCTTGTAATAATTGATAATTTTTCTCTCCCACCATCTGCTTAATAAATTCGCCTCTCAATCTGCCATCCCCATGTTCGCCACTTAAAGAACCCCTGTATTTTTTTACCAATGTTGCTACTTCTTCAGCGATTGTTCTAAAAAGTTGGTTGCCTTCTTTTGTTTTTAAATTGATGATGGGTCGTAAATGTATTTCACCGGAGCCGGCATGTGCATAATGTACTGCATGCAACCCATGCTTCACCAGCAATTCATTAAAATCCCGAATGTAAGAAGGTAAATCATTTACATCAACTGCTGTATCTTCAATAACAGGGACTGCTTTTTCATCTCCTGGCAAATTACCTAACAAACCCAAACCAGCTTTTCTGAGTGTCCATATTTTCTTGGTATCCTCTCCAAATAAAACAGGGAAATGGTAACCCAGTCGTGCTGCGCGCATTTCTTCTTCTACTCGCTGGGTAATGGCCAAAATTTCTTCTCTATTGGAGCGACAAAACTCAATCACTAAAATGGCACCAGGATCACCTTGAACGAAAAAGCGGTTTTTACTTTGTTCAATATTTTCTTTTGTACACTCCAAAATATAATGATCGATCAGTTCACTGGCACTGGGATGATATTTCAAACCAATCAGGTTGGCCCTAAGCGATTCGTCGATCGTATGAAAATGCACACACAGTAAGCCTGTCTCCTTTGGAGGCAGAGGAACTACCTTAAGCTTTATCTCTGTAAGAAATGCCAATGTTCCTTCTGAACCTGCAATCAACGAACAAAAATTAAAATCATCTCCCCCTATTGTAAAGGGTGAAGTATCCACTAAAATATCAACCGCATAACCTGTATTTCTTCTTTCAACCGTTTTTTTAGGAAACTCTTTCCGAATTTCCATTTGATTTTCATAATTACTTAACTGCCTCCGAATATTTTTATAAATACTCCCTTCCAAACTTTCTTTTTCGCATTTAGCGTGAAAGTCATCATTAGACAACCCTGAAAACACAGTTTCCGTTCCATCACTTAAAAAAGCAGTAACTTCTAATAAATGTTCCCTAGTACTTTTGTAAACTACCGAGTTAGACCCACAAGAGTTATTGCCAACCATCCCTCCCATCATGGCTCGGTTAGCAGTAGAGGTTTCCGGACCAAAAAATAATCCATAGGGTTTCAGAAACATATTTAGTTCATCACGAATAACGCCGGGTTGTACGCGAACCCATTTCTCTTTTTCATTAAATTCGAGTATTTGTGTAAAATGCTTCGATACATCTACTATGATTCCTGCACCGACTACTTGTCCAGCCAAAGAAGTACCCGCCGTTCTAGGAATTAATGAAGTTTGATGAACATTCGCAAAAGCAATCAGTTTTCTAATATCTTCTTTTGATTTCGGAATAGCTACAGCTAGTGGCATTTCACGGTAAGCAGAGGCATCAGTAGCGTATATACTACGCATAGTTGTGTCCCAAAATAAGTCTCCGGTGAGTTCTTTAGAAAGTTGCTTCAGCTTAGCCTTCATTCGGTAGTAATCATTTGCTTAACAATAGCCACAAATTTACTCCTTTCTAAGCAAAATCAATCTGGGAAATCTTTGGTTAAACTTTTGTGATAATCAAAAGTCAGTTTACTACTGAATTAAGATCAGTTTTTGTGGAAGGGAAAAATATTCAGCTTTGATCTTTTCCAGGGTTTCTTTTTTATTGAAGAGTTCATAGTATTCGTCTACATCAATGTTTGAATTTTCCTTGCTTACATATACAGTACCCGTAACGGAACTATCATCTCCATTCTCGAATTTAGTAGTACGTACAATACCATTAACGACAGCTCCTTCATTAAGGGTACACTTATTTTTACATATTACATTTCCATCAATTAAACCTCCGATAACAATTTCGTGGCAAAGAATGTCACCGTTAACAGCAGCTTTTTTGTCAATAATAACTTTATTGGTACAGAAAATAATTCCTTTAAAATCACCTTCAATTCGAATGGGTGAACTCGTCTTAATGATTCCAAAATAAACCCCTCCAGAAACCACCTGAACTGCTGGAAGATTCTCAGTTGGATCCGGATTTTTTTTGAATAACATAGCTTTTGTCCAGTAATGTATCTGGGGGTCTAAGATAACTAAATTG